>JBIIMV010000165.1:0-4557 GCA_044337805.1 Bacteroidia bacterium | reverse complement strand
TCAGATGCACTTCTGCTTCCGGAGCGTTCATTTCTATGCAGAGGTTGTTTCTGATCCATTTTCCTCCGTGGCTCACGGTGACGGTTTTCAGCATGCCTTTGCCAAGAAGTTGTGCGTGACAGTGGTCGAACAGTACGGCTCCTGATCCTGCAACCTGGTTTTTGTATAAATGCAACCTGGCAGTACCTTCCAGTGTTATTTCGCTGCTCCAGCTAATTCCGCGCTGACCGGAGTCTGAAGAAATCCAGTATTCAGCAATGGCTGTTTCTGACTGATCTGAAAAAACATAAAGGTTTCTCAGATGCAACAAGCCCCTATCCTGGTTTGCCTCAGGATAAATAATATGCAGGACTTGTTTCAAATTACTTTTCGGTGGTGCAAAAATGAAAAGCCCTGCAGACGCCCCTGCCATATTTAGCGCAAGCAATGCGTCATCAGGTTGTTGAAAAAGTTGGTTGAGGTGCTTTAAAGCGGCAGGATGTTTTTGCGCCAGGGCTTCTTCAAGACTGCAAATGACGAATCCGGAAGGAAGCTGCTCTTTGCCCAAAATTTCAATGTTATTACCCCGGAATTTTATTTGAATGCCGACAGGAATCTCATTTGAAGCGGGTGAGTTTCCATTTAGAGCAGGAGCAAACGCCTCAAAAACTTTTCCTGTCGGCGAGTATTTATACTCTTCATCATTTTTTTCAGGAAATCCTTTTTTGCGGAAAATCTCCATGGCCTCTTCCCGAAGTCGAAGGCTTTCTTCTGCGTTTTTAGAAAAAACAGGAAGATCCGGCAAAGACATCAGCGGCGGCACATTCAGGGTATCAGGCATTTCATTCATAGCCTTAATGTGATACAGAGGTTTCTTTGGTAATCCAGTCGTATCCTTTCTCTTCCAGCTCAAGTGCAAGTGAGGCCGGACCACTTTTTACAATTTTTCCTTCCACCATCACATGTACGACATCAGGAACGATATAATCGAGAAGCCTCTGATAGTGAGTGATGACGATGAAAGACCGTTCGGGGCTTCTCAACTGATTAACCCCATTCGCAACAACCCTGAGTGCGTCAATATCAAGACCTGAATCTGTTTCATCCAGAATGGCAAGCGAAGGCTCGAGCATCGCCATCTGAAACACTTCATTTCGCTTTTTTTCACCTCCGCTGAAACCTTCATTCACACTTCGGTTGGCGAGGCTTCCCTTTAGCTCCACCATGGCTTGTTTTTCTTTTACCCTGCTTAGGAACGATGAGGCATCGAGGGGTTCCTCGTTCCTGTAATGTCTGATTTCATTCAGTGCGGTTCTCAGGAAGTTGATGTTGCTGACCCCGGGAATCTCCACCGGATACTGAAAAGCCAGAAAAAGGCCTTCTCTGGCCCTGTCTTCAGGGGGCATTTCAAACAAATCCTTTCCCCGGAACAATACTTTTCCGGAGCTCACTTCATAATCTTCACGGCCGGCAAGTACCGAAGCGAGCGTGCTTTTTCCCGATCCGTTCGGACCCATAATGGCATGCACCTCACCTTTTGGAACCTGAAGAGTGAATCCTTTGAGAATTTCTTTTTCACCAACCCCTGCATGGAGGTTTTCAATAGAGATAAGTGTTTCTTTCATTGTTTTTTCTTAGCCTACCGAGCCTTCAAGGCTGATAGCAAGGAGTTTTTGTGCTTCAACGGCAAATTCCATTGGAAGCTTGTTGAGTACGTCTTTACAATAACCATTCACGATGAGTCCAACTGCTTTTTCGGTATCTATACCTCTTTGATTGCAATAGAAAATCTGGTCTTCACCGATTTTTGAAGTAGTGGCCTCATGCTCGACTACTGCAGTGGAATCTTTGATTTCTATGTAAGGAAAAGTGTGTGCCCCGCATTCGCTACCCATAAGCATGGAGTCGCATTGACTGAAGTTGCGGGCATTCTTCGCACCCTTGGCGATGCGCACAAGCCCTCGGTAACTATTGTTGCTTTTTCCGGCAGATATTCCTTTTGAAATGATGGTGCTGCGGGTATTGTTTCCAAGGTGAATCATCTTGGTTCCGGTATCGGCTTGCTGGCGATGGTTGGTTACAGCAACGGAATAAAATTCACCAACGGATTCATTTCCTTTAAGGATGACCGAAGGGTATTTCCATGTAATGGCTGAACCGGTTTCCACTTGTGTCCAGCTGATTTTACTTCTGTCACCAAAACATATTCCCCGTTTTGTGACGAAATTGTAAACACCGCCCTTGCCGTCTTTATCGCCCGGATACCAATTTTGTACGGTGCTGTATTTTACTTCAGCATGCGCGTGTGCGAAGATTTCTACAACTGCGGCATGAAGCTGGTTTTCGTCGCGCATGGGAGCGGTGCATCCTTCCAGATAGCTGACGTATGAGTTTTCATCGGCAACAATTAAGGTGCGTTCGAATTGCCCTGTTCCTGAGGCATTGATTCGGAAATAGGTGCTTAGTTCCATTGGGCATCGAACTCCTTTTGGGATGTAGCAGAACGAGCCATCGGAAAAAACTGCTGCATTGAGCGCTGCGTAATAATTGTCGTTATAGGGCACCACGGTCCCCATATATTTCCTTATCAAATCAGGGTGTTCTCTTACAGCCTCACTGAAGCTGCAAAAAATGATGCCCTTTTCTGCAAGGGTTTCCTTGAAGGTGGTTTTTACGGAAACACTGTCAATCACCGCATCTACGGCAATCTTAGATTCTACTCCTGAAAGGCGCTTCTGTTCTTCAAGAGAAATCCCAAGTTTTTCGAAGGTTTTAAGCAACTCGGGGTCAACCTCATCGAGGCTGTTGAGTGTCTTTTTGGGCTTTGGGGCGGCATAGTAGATAACATCCTGAAAGTCGATGGCCGGATAACTGAGATAAGGCCAGTGACGTGGCTCTTTCAGGGTTTTCCAATGAGCAAAAGCCTTCAGACGGTATTCCAGCATCCATTCAGGTTCATTTTTTTTCATGGAAATAAACCTGATAACTTCTTCATTTAAGCCCTTGGGAGCCGTTTCTGTTTCAATGTCAGTCCACCAGCCATGCTTGTATTCTGATGAGGTAATTTCCTCAAGAATTTGATTCGATTCTTCTGCCATCTTGCCTGTTTAGACTGAAAAACTCTCCCCGCATCCACAGGTTCTGGAAGCATTTGGATTATTGAAAACGAATCCCTTGCCGTTCAGGCCTCCGGTGTAATCAAGTTCTGTTCCTATCAGGTACAGGAAACTTTTTTTGTCTACCACGATCTTTATGCCCTTGTCTTCGAAGGCCTGGTCTCCTTCTTTCATCTGATTATCAAACTCCAACTTGTAGGAGAGACCAGAGCATCCGCCTCCTTCCACTCCCACCCGAATAAATGTGCCAATGGGAGCATCTTCGGCCTTCATGAGTGATTGAGCATGGGCTCGTGCTGATTCTGAAACGCTTATCATGTTCTTTTTATTTAGAAAGATTCTAAATTGAGGCCACAAATATACCCTAAACAAGGTATAATGGAGGTGTGTTCCGCAAAAAATCCATTGATTTAATGAGTGATTAACAAATTTTCGACAATCAAGTTCTCTGTTTGAGGTTTTTTTGTCTTGTCAAACGTTAAGGGTATCATGAGATTGTTTTTCAGATTCTTCAGGTTGCAGGCACTGTGGCTTCCGTTTTTATTTGTTTTTTCCTGTTCAGCGCCTGTTGGAGACTCAGCAGTTAATGAAGATACCCCAACTTCAGGGAATGTTCGTGTATCGGTGGATGAGTCTTACCGTCTGATTTTTGAAAATCAGGTTTACACCTTTACAGAGTTATATCCCAATGCCAATGTCAAGGTTAAGTACCGTTCAGAGAAGGAGTCTTTGCAGGACCTGCTGGAAGACAGCTCAAAAGTGGCTGTTTTAAACCGAGACCTTTCCGAGGAGGAAAAAGTTGCTTTTTCGTCTCGCAATATTTTTCCTAAATCAACAAAAATTGCGGTCGACGCCCTTGCGGTTATTGTGCATCCGCAAAACAAGGATACCTGCCTCAGCGAAGATGTATTAAAAAGTTTTATCAGGGGCGAAGGGGCCCAATGGCCCGGATCTGGTAGAGTTCCGGTTGTGGTTTTTGATAATCAAGGCTCCGCCAATGCACGCTACATGAGTGATTATGCAGGTATTAAGACCCCGGGAAAAGGCTGTTTTGCCGCCAATGGCAATCTTGAAGTCATTGAATACGTGAGTAAGAACCCCGACGCTCTGGGTATTATCGGAGTCAGTTGGGTAAGTGACAAAGACGACACACTGTCACAATCTATTCTAAAAAAAATTAAGGTAGCGGGAATCAGCACTGCGGCGGGCTGTTTCAAACCCTATCAAGCCTATGTCGCCACCAAGGAATATCCTTTGATCCGTGATGTTTACATGATAAACAGGCAAACCCGTGCCGGACTTGGCACCGGATTTGTTTCTTTTGTTGCAGGAGAGAAAGGGCAGAGAATGATCAAGCTTCAGGGCATGTTGCCGGCAAGTATTCCGGTTAGAATCATCAGAATGAAGTAGAAAATCATGTTGTTTACCTAATTTCGCACGCTATTTTACCTATGAACACCCC
>JBIIMV010000024.1:0-9181 GCA_044337805.1 Bacteroidia bacterium | reverse complement strand
AAACGCTCAGGATATTAAAACGGCAAAGAGACTTACCGAAAATGAACAGTTTGAAACTGCAGCAAGGCAGTTCAGGCAGATTTTGTTGGCACAGCCAGCGAACGGAGAGGCCTATTACTTCTTCGGTGAGAATTATTTTAAATCCGGCGATCAGGATTCTGCATATTTCATGTACAAAACAGGTGCAGAAAAAATGCCCAATCTTCCATTAAACCATATTGGTTTAGCCAGAGTGGAGCTAAACAGGAAGAATAAATCTGCTGCAGACGCCCATATGGCCACAGCGACAAAGTTGATGGATCCAAAATCCGCCGCGGTAAGAATTGAAATGGCGGAAGCCCTGATTAAATCAGAAATCAAAGATCTTGAAAAAGCGATGACCCTCCTAAATGAGGCTGCCAAACTGGAACCAAAGAATCCGGAAATTTACATTCAGATGGGTGATATTTATGCTGAGAAAAACGATGGTAACGCGGCCATTACTCAGTATAACAAGGCAAAAGACCTTGATAAAACTTCTGTAAAAGCCATTTTGCGGCAAGGCCAGCTTTACGGAAGGGCAAAGAATTATATGTTAGCCTTAGAAAAGTATCAGGAAGCGGCAAAAATTGACAGCACCTTCGCCCCTGCCTACAGGGAGCAGGGAGAAATCTATTACATGGCAAAAAAATATGAAGCCGCCAAGCAAAAATACCGTCGCTACCTTGATTTGAGCGGTAACCTTACCAGTGCGCGGATTCGATATGCATCTTTCTTGTTTCTCAATAAGAATTACGAAGAGGCTATTTCAGAATTTTCTCAGATTGAGAAATTGGATACAACCAAAAACTACCTCAACCGACTGATGGCGTATTCGCTTTTCGAGAAAGGAGATTACCCCTCAGGAATGAAGTACATCAACAAATTTTTCACCAGAGCAGTTCCGGAAAAAACCATCATCCTCGCCTCTGATTATGAATATCGCGGTAAACTATATGCAAAAACAGGAAAAGACTCTCTTGCCATTGAAGACTTACTCACCGCCCTCAACACAGACTCATCCAAGGTTGAACTTTATTCAGATTTGGCATCATCTTCAGCCAAATTAAAAAGACACGCAGAGGCAATAAAATACTATCAGAAAAAAGTCCAGTTGAAGCAAGCCACCACCAACGATTGGTTTGCTATGGGCAGAGCCTACTACCAGTCAAAAGACTTCTCAAACGCCGATTCCGCTTTCAAAAAAGTGACCGAATTGCAACCTAATTTACCGCTTGGATATTTATGGAGAGCCAAGGCCAGCACACAGCTTGATCCGGAATCTTCTGTCTGGCTGGCAAAGCCTCACTATGAGGCCTTTCTCATGAAGGTTACAGACCCGGCCAAATCAACCAAAGATCTTGTAGAAGCCTACAGCTATCTGGGTTATTACCACTACAAGCAGAAAGAAAAAGATAAAGCCAAAGAAGCATGGCTCAAGGTGGCGGAGCTTGATCCGGGAAATGAAAAAGCCAAGAAGGTACTTGAAGAGCTTAAATAAATATTCGTTTCTCTTCTTGCTGGTCTCCCTTCTGACGATAAAGGGTCCTGCTTTTTCTCAGAAGTTTTTGCAGCATTCCGAAATCGGCTTTTGGGCAGGCGGAGCTCATTACATGGGCGACCTGAACGAGAACTTCCGTTTGTTTCGCATTATCAGGCCCGCTGGTGCTGGAGAAACACCCTTTCGATGGGCCGAATATATGCCAACGATAAATATTCGCCCAGACAAGTTTACCGCGAAAGAAACCTCCATTTCAGATCTGATGTTTTTGAAATCAGTTCTCAGGTTATTTTCAATTTCCTTCCCTATGAAATCGGTAAAACACAGGAAGGGTATATTTTTCCATTCTCTCCTTATTTATTCATTGGGCTGGGCATGTTTTATGCTAGCCCCAAAGCCGAATATCAGGGGAAATGGGTATCGTTGAAAGATTATGACACCGAAGGACAGGGAACTACAGCAAATCCCAGAAAAGAGTACTCCAGAGTTCAGGTATCTATGCCTTTTGGCTTTGGGGTAAAAGCCGGAATAAACCGGAAATGGGGAATTGGCTTTGAATGGGGTTTCAGAAGAACATTTTATGACTATATTGACGATGTGAGCACAACCTATCCCGAAAAATCAGGACTTTTATTCGAGAGAGGACAGGATGCCGTTGCGCTTTCAGACCGTTCCGATCCATCAACTCCATATCCTCCGGGATACATGAACAACCGTTATCGCGGAAACCCCGCCACCAAAGACTGGTATTCATTTTTTGGTGTGGTACTTACCAGAAAGATAGAAAACAAAAAAGCGCGTTGTCCAAGTAACTTCTAAACCGAAAATGGCAATAGACGAAAGAATTGATACCGCAAGACTTCCCGGGCATGTTGCCCTCATTATGGATGGGAATGGCCGCTGGGCAAAACAAAGAGGAGAAAAAAGAATTTTTGGGCATCAGAATGGTGTAAGATCCGTAAAGGAAACCGTAGAAGCTGCAGCAGAGCTTGGAATATCCTACCTTACCCTATATGCCTTCAGTACTGAAAACTGGAACAGACCAAAGGATGAGGTGAATGCCCTGATGGAGTTACTGGTCAGTACTATACGTTCAGAGACAGAAACGCTCAACAAAAATCAAATCCGGTTGCTGGCGATTGGCGACCTTGACTCTCTTCCACCCAATTGCCGAAAGGAGCTGGAGGAAACCATGGAAATGACCGCACACAACAAACGCCTGTCGCTGGTTCTTGCCTTGAGTTACAGTGCCAAGTGGGAGATAACCCGTGCAGTAAGGAATATCAGCCTTGCCTGTCAGAGAGGCGAAATGAAGTCTGAAGACATTAGCGAGGAGACTATTTCCCAATACCTTTCGACTGCCGGAATTCCTGATCCTGAGTTACTGATTCGAACATCGGGCGAAAGAAGAATAAGCAACTTTTTATTATGGCAACTCGCCTATGCAGAATTCTATTTCACTGAGGTGTTGTGGCCGGATTTTGACAGACAGGAATTTTTTAATGCTATTGTGGATTATCAGAGCAGGGAGCGCAGATTCGGATTAACCAGCGAACAAATTTCAGAATGAGATTTTATATTTTTTTGTTGTTGATATTGGGGTTTCAGGCCTCTATGGCACAGAGCGGGGCTGATGAATCTTCCGGTGTAATGGATTATTCTTCACAAGCAGAATATGAAATCGGCGGAATAACAGTATCAGGGACAGAACATCTTGATAAAAACGTTCTTATTCTTTCTTCAGGACTTAGCGTTGGTGATAAAATTACTGTTCCCGGCGAAGACATTACCAATGCCATTCACGCCCTTTGGGACCTCGAACTATTCGCAGATGTCTCTATTTCCGCAACGAAGATTGTGGGAAAAACCATTTTTCTGAATTTTGGTGTAGAGGAAAGGCCACGTTTAAGTAAATTCAGCTTCAAGGGGGTTAAGAAAAATGAGGCTGATGATATTCGCGAAAAAATAAAAATAAGCCGAGGCGTTATCGTAACCGAAAACCTTCTGGTTTCCACAGCAAATACCGTGAAAGAATTTTTTGTCGAGAAGGGCTTTCTCGACGCTGCCGTGAATATTTCACAAAGCCGCGATACACTGAATCCAAATAGTGTCATTCTGGTAATTGATATCAAGAAAAACAAGAAGGTAAAAATTGAGCACATTGTTTTTTCCGGAAACACCAGTATTTCATCAGCCAGGTTGCGACGGTCCATGAAAGAAACCAAGGAGAGACATTGGTGGAATATCTTTAAATCATCAAAATATATAGAGGAGAATTATCTGGCAGATAAAGACAAAATAATTGCCCGCTACAACGAGAAAGGGTTTCGTGATGCTGCCATTGTATCCGACACTATTTTTCGGGGTGCAGGAAAGAATCTTGAAATACTCATAAAAATTAATGAAGGGCCTCGTTATTATTTCAGGAATATCAGCTGGGTTGGCAACTCAAAGCACACAGATAAAGAGCTAAGGAACATCCTGGGAATAAGCAGAGGAGAGATATTCAACCAGTCGCTGCTTGACTCACGATTATATATGAGTGCTGATGGAAGAGATGTTACCAGTCTGTATATGGATGATGGGTATCTTTTCTTTCAGATAACACCTGTCGAGATTTTGGTTGAAAACGACAGTATTGATTTGGAAATGCGCATTTATGAGGGGAAGCAGGCCTTAATTAACAAGGTTTATGTTACAGGGAACACAAAAACCAACGACAGGGTCATCATGCGTGAAATCAGAACCAAGCCGGGTCAGTTATTTTCACGTTCTGACATTGTAAGGACCCAGCAGGAATTGTCGCAAATGCGCTATTTCAATCCCGAAAAACTAGCCGTAAATCCCAAGCCCAATCCTTCTGACGGAACCGTAGACATTGAGTACGTTGTAGAGGAACAATCTTCAGATCAGATAGAGCTGTCCGGAGGATGGGGTGCAGGAAGAATCGTCGGAACATTAGGACTCTCTTTCAATAATTTTTCTGCCGCCAATGTTTTCAAGAAAGGATCCTGGAAGCCACTGCCTTCAGGTGACGGTCAGTCTCTGACTTTAAGAGCACAGTCTACAGGGGCATTTTTCCAATCCTACAATGCATCTTTCATGGAACCATGGCTTGGAGGAAAAAAGCCCAATAGCCTGAGTGTTTCCGTATTCCATTCCAGGCAGAACCTCACGGGAGCGCCTCGCAGCGATCCTTCACGACAGACGCTATTTACAACAGGTACATCAGTAGGATTTGGCAGGAGGCTGAAAATTCCGGATGATCGCTTTCAGCTTTATCAGGAGCTGAGTTTCCAGCATTTTGTGCTTAGTAATTTCAGGGCCCAGTTTAATTTCCAGAATGGTAAAGCCAACGATTTTTCGCTGAAAACGGTACTCTCAAGAAACAGTCTGGATGGGGGTTTTATTTATCCCAGAAGTGGCTCTCAGATTACAGCAACTCTGCAAATAACGCCTCCATATTCCCGTTTCAGAGACCCTTCCACCAACACCAGCGATTATTACACCAGCGAGGCCACCGCTTTACGTTGGGTCGAATACCACAAATGGAAGTTCACCACCTCCTGGTTCACACCATTAATTGG
Source organism: Bacteroidia bacterium (assembly GCA_044337805.1). Lineage (GTDB taxonomy): Bacteria > Bacteroidota > Bacteroidia > UBA4408 > UBA4408 > JBEGML01. The sequence continues at coordinate 4,075 of JBIIMV010000024.1, read as the reverse complement.
GAACCTTGTTCTTAATACCAGGCTGGGCTTTGGTTTTGTCGGTACCTTCAACCGTACCATCGGACCATCCCCGTTTGGCCGATTTTATCTCGGCGGGAGTGGCCTGACCGGTTGGGCGCTGGATGGTCGCGAGATAATCGCCCTGCGTGGATATCTGGATCAGAGCGTAGGCAACAGCTTTGGAACAGGTTCAGTGGGCATTAGCAAATACACCATGGAATTACGTTATCCGTTTTCTCTGAATCCATCTGCTACGATTTATGGCCTGGGTTTTGCTGAGGCAGGAAATGCATGGGAAGACATCCGCAAATTCAATCCTTTCCAGGTTGCCAGGTCAGCAGGACTCGGAGTAAGAATATTTCTTCCAATGTTCGGCTTGCTTGGTCTGGACTACGGATGGGGTTTTGATGCTGTGGATGGCCGGGCCAACAATGGAAGAGGAAAGGGGCAGTTTCACTTCACCATTGGGGCCAATATCGGTGACCTTTAAGCAAATAAATTGTTAAATTCGCCGGCCCCGGCAGACAAAATCAAAAAAAATGAAAAAGCTCATTTTTGTTCTCACCATCATGGTTCTGAGCATGGTTGCAACATCTCCTGTATTCGCACAGAAGTATGCTTATGTCGACACCGACTATATCCTGAGTAACATACCCGATTATAAATCTGCCCAACAGCAGGTTGACAATCTCAGTGTTCAGTGGCAAAAAGAGATTGAGGCCAAGTATGCCGAAATTGATAAAATGTATAAGGCTTTTCAGGCCGAACAGATTCTTCTCACTGAGGAAATGAAAAAAAAGCGTGAGAATGAGATTATTGTTAAAGAAAAGGAAGTGAAAGAATTGCAGAAAGCGAGATTTGGCGTTGACGGCGAGCTTTTCAAAAAACGTCAGGAATTAGTAAAGCCTATTCAGGACAAAGTATACAACGCAATTAAGCAACTTGCAGAAAAGGGAACCTATGCGGTCATTTTCGATAAAGCCAGCGGAGCAACTTTGCTTTACACCAACCCCAAGTTCGACAAAAGCGACGATATCCTTCTTTCCCTGGGTTACAAAAAGGGAAGCAAATAAAAAAAACAAACCAAACACCAATTTTCATGAGGCCCATTGCGCTATTTCTTCTTCTCAGTTTAACTTTCACCCTTCCCGGATTTGCCCAGAAAGCCGGGCACATTAATTTGAACGACCTGTTGCTTTTATTGCCCGAAAGAAAGAAGGCTGAGTCAGACATACAGGATTTTGCCAAACAGCTTGAGGGACAGATGAAAACCATGAGAGCAGAATATGAAAACAAAGTTTCAGAATATCAGGCCAAAGAGGCAACCATGACCGATCCTGTGAAGCTTGATAAACAAAAGGAGATTGCAAATCTGGAGGAGCGTATTCAGAACTTTCAATCAACCGCACAGGAGTCTCTTCAGCAAAAGCAGAACGACCTTCTCGAGCCCATGATTGAAAAGTGCAAAAAAGCCATTTCCGATGTAGCCAAGGAAAACGGATACAAAGTGGTTATGGATAGCAGTCAGGGCTTTTTGTTATACAGCGATCCAACTGATGACTTGATGACCCTTGTTAAAAAGAAGCTTGGAGTTGCTGATGTCCCTGCACCTGCACCTACTCCGACACCTGCACCCAAAAAATAGTTCTTCATGTCGAAGAAGAAGCATTCATTATCCCGGTCGGCCTACCCGATCGGGATTTTTGATTCAGGTATAGGAGGGTTGACTGTTGCAAACGCCATTCAAAAGGTATTGCCCCAGGAATCAATCGTATACTTTGGTGATACTGCTCATTTGCCTTATGGCGATAAATCACCGGATGCTATAAAATATTACGGAATCAGGATAGCAGAATTCTTGCTGAAGGTGCCATGCAAGGCGATTGTGATTGCATGTAATTCGGCAAGTTCCATTGCTTTTGAATCGGTTAGAAAGCATGTCGGAGATCGCGCCCTTGTTGTAAATGTGATAGATCCCGTTGTGAATAAAGTTGCTTCAGTGTTTTCAAAAGGCAAGATTGGCGTTATTGGAACCAAGGCCACTATCAAATCAGATGTTTATGCAAAGAAGCTCAGGCAGTTAAATCCGGCACTTGATGTTCATTCACTGGCAACCCCGCTTTTGGCACCGATGATAGAAGAAGGATTCTTCAACAACAAAATCAGCCGCACGGTAATAGGCAGTTATCTGTCAAGGCCCAAACTTAAAAAAGTTGACGGGCTAATCCTGGCTTGTACACATTATCCGCTCATACGTGATGAAATTGTGGAGGTTTACAAGGAAAAGGTTATGATAGTTGATTCAGCACAAATTGTTGCCGAGCATGTTTATAATTGCCTTGCGGCAGAAAACCTGCTCCATACCGGACAGGCTCCCGAGCATCACTTCTATGTATCTGATTACACACCTGCGTTTGCAGAGAGTACCAAAATATTTTTCAAAGGCAAAATCAAGCTTGAACATTATCCACTCTGGGAAAATGAATAAACGAAATTCTATGAACAGAAACGAAGTACACAAAGCCATTCTTGTGTTTGTTTTTTTGATGGTTAACACACTCACTTTTGCCCAGTATAAGCTGATTGAAAAGGTCGAAAAGGGAGCCAATCCATTCCAGATCTCTTATGAAAAATACCAGCTTAACAATGGGCTGGTGATAGTACTGCATGAGGATCACAGCGACCCGGTAGTACATGTTGATGTTACCTACCATGTTGGCTCATCAAGGGAAGAAGAGGGTCGTTCGGGTTTTGCTCATTTCTTTGAACATATGATGTTTCAGGGTTCTGATCATGTTGCCGACGAGGAACACTTTAAACTTGTTTCAGCGGCAGGAGGAACCCTCAATGGAACAACCAACACCGATAGAACCAATTATTTTGAGACACTACCTTCGAATCAACTGGAACTCGCACTTTGGCTTGAAGCAGATCGCATGGGGTTTCTCCTTGATGCGGTTACTCAAAAGAAATTTGAAGTTCAGCGGGCAACTGTTAAAAATGAGCGAGGACAGAATTATGACAACCGCCCGTATGGTCTTGTTAGCGAGAGAATCAATCAGGTGCTTTATCCAAAAGGGCACCCCTACTCGTGGCCTACAATCGGATATCTTGAAGATCTAGACCGTGTTGATGTAAACGACCTTAAGCGCTTTTTTCTGCGTTGGTACGGGCCTAATAATGCAACAATAACAGTTGCAGGCGATATTAAAATAAAGGAAACACTTAGTCTGATAGAAAAGTATTTCGGTTCAATACCATCAGGGCCCGAAGTGAAGCCAATGAGTGTGAATACGGTTAGTTTGGAGGATGATCGCTATATCTCTATGGATGATAACATCACGGTTCCCATGTTAAGAATCGTTTTTCCTACCGTACCCCGTTATCATGAAGATGAAGCTGCTTTAGATGCTCTGGCAGACATTCTCGGAGGCTCCGGAAATAAAAAATCTTTGTTCTATGAACGATTTTTGAAGAACCAGAAGTGCATGCAGGCTAATGTCTCACATCCAACACAGGAGTTGTCAGGCATGTTTTCTGTTAATCTGATGCCAACCCCTGCACAGAAGCTGGAGGATATCGCAGCAGAGGTTAGAAAAATTTTCTCTGATTTTGCCTCCATTGGAGTTACGGCAGAAGATATCAGCCGCTTTAAAGCCATGCATGAGTTATCTGTTTTGAACAGCATTACGGGAGTTGGAGGAAAAGCCGCTCTTCTTGCTGCGAATCAGACCTTCACAGGCAACCCCGGATTCCTATCGAAAGAAATGGAGCAGTATAATAAACTTACACCTGAAAAGGTGATGGAGGTTTACCGGAAATACCTTGCTCAGGCCAAGGGGGTTTGGATGTCTGTTTATCCTAAAAACAAAGTAAACAAAGCTGCGCCTGATAACTATAGTCCGCCGGCACCCACAGCACCTAAAGAGGAGGGCCAGGAGTACAGGAATCTTAAGTACACTAAAGCCGTCGATAATTTTGATCGTGCAAAAAAACCCTCTCCCGGACAGGCAATTGTTTTCGAGGCACCTGATGTATGGAAGACTGATTTTACAAATGGTTTAAAACTAGCCGG
>JBIIMV010000245.1:0-3622 GCA_044337805.1 Bacteroidia bacterium | reverse complement strand
TCAAAGGGCGGAGTGCGCATGCTCACCAGGGCCCTGGCAAAAGAGGCGGCGCAATATGGGATTTTGGTAAACGAAATAGCACCCGGTGGAGTGAACACACCCGGGGTCATGAAGATGGCAGGCACACAGATGAGTGATGAGCAGAAAGAGGCCATGAAAGCACAGAGCGAGGCATTTATGAAGATGTTGCCACTGCATCGCATGGGAGAGCCGGAAGAAATCGGCAATGCCGCGCTTTTTCTGGCTTCGGATGCCTCTTCCTACATGACAGGCAGCACCCTGGTGGTTGATGGGGGCCTGCTATTGATGTAGGGCACCACGGCAAACTGAGATTGATTCTGAAGGCCATGCCTGCGTGAGGGGGCGCAGCGGATACCCCGTATTTGCGGAGCATGGCGAAGCAAAACGGAGTATGAGCGAAGCACCCGACGGCCGCCCGGATGCGTGAACAGAAAGAGGAATAAAAATGCGGCCGGCACGCCCAAAAGGACATGCCGGCCGAAATCATGAAAAAACGAAATTAGAAACGCTCGAGTTCTGAGAAGAAGAAGTCGCCCTCGATTTTTGCGTTATCGTCGCTGTCGGAGCCGTGAATGGCATTGGCAGCAATGCTTTCGGCATAAATTTTACGAATGGTGCCTTCGGCAGCTTCTTTAGGATTGGTTGCTCCGATGAGTTTTCTGAAGTCGGCAACTGCATTCTCTTTTTCGAGGATGGCTGCTACGATGGGGCCGCCGGACATATAATCTACGAGTTCACCGTAGAAGGGGCGCTCTTTGTGAACGGCGTAAAATTTGCCTGCTGTTTCGGCGCTAAGGCGCGTGTACTTCATGGCAACGATGCGGAAGCCTGCTTCGTTAATCATTTTCAAAATGCCTCCGATGTGGTTTTTCTCAACCGCATCAGGCTTAATCATGGTAAAGGTTCTGTTGGTAGCCATAGTGCTCAAAATGCGGCGCGAAGATAAACAATTATATCACCGGCACTATGAAAGAAGCATGGAAAAAAGTGTGATGAGGGCGATACCGGCGAGATTCACACACAGTCCGGCAAGGTTCATTTGCCGACCTTTAATAAAACCTGTTCCGTAGGCGATGGTATTGGGGGCTGTAGCCACAGGCAGCATGAAGCCGAGTGAAGCTGCGAGCGTGGCGGGAATCATGAGTGTGGCAGGTGCGATATTCAGGGCCTGAGACATGGCAGCAAGAACGGGCAACATAAGTTGTATGCTGGCAACGTTGCTGGCGAATTCACTGATGATGGTGATAAGGGTTGTGACACAAAGTATAATCAGAGGCAGCGGCATACCGTGCAGAAAACTGAGTTTTGCGGCGAGTGCCTTATCGAGGCCTGTTTGCTCAAATCCTTTGGCAAGCGCAAAGCCGCTGCCAAAAAGCAACAAAATTCCGAAGGGCAGGCCTTCCACATCGCTCCAGTTGAGGATTCGTTCTCCCCTGCCCTTTCTATCGGGAATAAGAAAAAGGAGAATGGCGGCTGTAATGGCGATAACGGCATCGTGCATCATGCCGGGCCAGGGCAGAAGGCCTGACCATCCGTGAAAGGTAAAGTCGCCAATCTTCATATCAGACCTTGTTGTCCAGAGCAGCGCTGTGACCCCAAATACCAGCATGACTACCCTGGGAGCGAAACTGTGCAGAGCAGGCAGGCTGTCGTCTGTTTGAAGGTTGCTCATCTCTGTTTCGGTTGTTCCGTTTAGTCCAAAAATCTTTTTGATACTGAAATATGCGGCCAGCAGAAGAAGAAAACTCAGAGGTGCGGCAAACCAGAGCCAACGGGTGAAGGTGATTGGCTCCAGCGAGGGATACTCGTTCTGATAATAGCTGTAGAATATGAGATTCGTTGGTGTTCCCACCAGGGTGGCCATGCCTCCGATGTTTGCGGCATAGGCAAGGCCGAGCATGATGGCACCTGAAGAAGCGGTGACTTTTTTTCTGCCTGCCTTACCAACAGTACCTCCTGTGAGTGCGTAGGCCATAGCAAGCAGCATCATCACCGTTGCGGTATTTGAAATCCACATGCTGAGCAGATAGGCAGGGAGCATGATGCCGGCCAGCACGGAGGTATCTTTGGTTCCGCTGCGTTTCAGAATTGCCCCGGCGAAACGCAGGTGAAGGCCCCATTTCTCTATGGCAGTGGAAATGAGAAAGCCTCCGAGAAAGAGAAAGATAACAGGATCCATGTAGGCGGAAGCCACGAGGCGTGCATCGGCAATGCCGCAAAAAGGGAGCAGCGCAAAAGGAAGCAATGAGGTAATGGCAATATCAAAGGGTTCTGTCATCCACCACGTTGCCATCCACATGGCAATGCCCGCCATGCGCCACATGGCATCGCCGCCATAAAAAGCACAAATCAGAAAGAGCAGCGGTCCTGTAAAAACGGCAATATTCCTGAGGCTCAACGCTGCCCGCATGTGATCAGAGTTTTTCGGAAAGCACCTGCATGACGCGCTCTGTGGCACGACCATCCCACAAGGGCGGCACCTGTCCCTTTTTGAAGGTTCCCTTCTCAATCGCTGAGATATGACTTTGAATGATACCCAGGTCGAAGGGCAGTAATTCATTTGAGCCAAGGGTAACGGTTACCGGGCGCTCCGTATTGGGGCGAAGGGTGAGACAAGGAACACCGAGGAATGTACTTTCTTCTTGTATGCCACCACTGTCGGTGAGTATAAAACGACTTTCCTTTATCAGTTTTTGAAAAGCAAAATAATCGAGTGGTTCGGTAAGCAGGAGTTTTTTGTTGCCGGCGAATGCCTCATACATACCGAATGACTTAAGCATTTTTACCGTACGAGGGTGTATAGGAAAGACAAGGGTGTATTTCTTTGTAACCTCAAGAATAAGTTCGTGGAGCTTACTCAGACCATCGTGCGAATCTACCGTTGCAGGTCTGTGCATCGTCATGAGCACAAACTCATGCGGTTGCAGGCCCATGTTCGAAAGAACCTCACTGGCTTCAATTTCCTTCTGAAAGGCCACCATGGTATCGATCATGGTATTACCAACGAAGTGAATGGTGCTATCATCATGTGCTTCTTTACGCAGGTGGTCGAGCCCGCTTTGCTCTGTTACAAAGAAGTAATCCGTGATGGCATCGGTAAGAATACGATTGTGTTCTTCGGGCATGCTGCGGTCGAAGCTGCGCAGTCCGCTTTCAAGATGTGCGATAGGCACATTCATCTTATTGGCAACGAGAGCGGCGGCAAAGGTTGAGTTCACATCACCCACCACCATCATGAGATCGGGTTGATGTTTCTGAATTTCTTCGCCGAGCTTCACGATAATTTCGGCCATTTGCAGATGGGCGGCGGCAGGTGCAATGTTGAGGAAGATATCGGGAATGAGGCTGAACTGACGGAAAAAGACATCGGCCATTTTCTCGTCGAAATGTTGACCGGTATGAATGATTTTTATTTCAAACTGCGGGTAAGCGAGTGCTACCCTTTTAAATTGGGTAACCTTGATGAAGTTGGGCCTGGTGCCCACGATGATGAAGATACAACGTTTCGCTGCCATATACAAAATTGGGAGGCTAAGGTAAAGAAAATGTGATTGGGCATCAAGGCCTGTACCGTATAGCTGCGAAATACCCCCGGTGACAT
>JBIIMV010000243.1:0-3627 GCA_044337805.1 Bacteroidia bacterium | reverse complement strand
ATACGAAACCAGTGTGTAGCCAGCATCAGCAGCGGAATGGTACTGAGAGCGATAAGTGCCATTTTGAAATCAAGATAGAACATGAAGCCCACGATGGTCAGCACCCTGAGCATGTCGCTTGCCATTTCAATTAGGCCCTGGCCGAAAACATCTGCAATACTCTGTATATCGGATGCAGTGCGGGTTACGAGTGTACCGACGGCAGTTCGATCAAAAAATGCAGTTCGGAATCTGAGAAGTTTTTCAAAAACCTCCTGCCGTATATCGTGAATCACTTTTTGTCCGAGCATATTGCCCCAAAGGGACGCCCCATATTGAAGCAGGGATTCCGTTAAAAGCACCAAACCTACCAGCAGAGAGTATTTCCACAAACCTACCGGATCAGAAACAGCAACAAAATGATCAATGGCATACTGGATCATACGCGGCCTCAGCGGAGAAATGAGGGCAAGACAGAGCGTAGAAACAGTTGCTGCAAGTAACAGCTTACGGTGAGGCCCGGCAAAGCCCAGCGTTCTGCCCAGAACCTTTTGGTTTAGTTTCTGAGCCATATATTTTCGTGGTATTGAACATTTTCAAGAAAGAGGCCCATGGCAGGAGCAGAATCACCGGCGAGTGATCTGTTACCTGAGTCAAGAATGTCAGAAAGTCCTGTAATAGAAATCTTTTCGCGACCCACCAGCACCAGTGTTCCAACCATTGCCCTTACCATATTGCGCAGAAAGCGGTTCGCGGTGAAGCAAAACACCAGCTGCTTTTGGTCGGTATGGAGCGATGCCTCAGTTAGCGAACAAATGCCGTGATCATGATCTGCATTGGAGCGGGCGAAGCATGAGAAATCGCGCTCACCGGGGAGCAGTGCGAGCGCCTGCTGCATGAGGGGAATATTTAAGTCGTAGACCATACGCCAGCTCTGACCACTGAGAAAGGGATTTTTCCCAAAGTGCAGATAGTAGCGATAGGTGCGGGAGAAGGCCGAAAAGCGGGCATGAGCATTTGGTATTACAGGCAGAACATCGAACACAACGATATCGGCGGGCAAAATAGAATTCAGCTGATAGACCAATGCGTCGGTGTCGGCAAGAGCGACCAAGCTGTCAAAATGGGCAAAAAAACAGCGGGCGTGAACACCTGTATCCGTTCGGCCGCAGCCCAGGGTTTTCAATTCAGCCTTAAGGATACGGGAAAGAGCATGATCCAGAATTTCCTGAACGGTAATCCCATTGGCCTGAATTTGCCAACCATGATATGCTGCGCCATGGTAAGCCAGTTTGATGAAATATCTGTAAGGCTGCGTCAAGAGCGGCAAAGGTAATTCAGAAATTCACAATGCCGGGAGAAAGCGTTGGTAAATAGAAGACGGGAAAAATAAACCAAATGTCCATTTTTGTGTTCAGGTTAAACATCACATCACAGAAAGGTTATGGCGCGAGATACAGCGAAAAACTTCCTATCCATGGTAAAATTCAGCCACACGGTATTTGCCATGCCATTTGCTTTGGTTGGATATTTTCTTGCACTGGAGCTGGAGCACATTTCATTTGACTGGTTTTTGCTTTTAAAAGTTATTCTCTGCATGGTCTTAGCCAGAAATGCAGCCATGGCATTTAACCGTTACGCCGACAGAGAGTTTGATAAGCAGAACCCACGCACCTTTTTTCGGGAAATTCCTTCAGGAGTTATTAGTCCGAAAAGCGCGCTGATCTTCGTTTTTCTCAATGCCATTCTTTTCATTACCACCACCTTCACCATCAACAATCTCTGTTTTTATCTTTCACCCATTGCGATGCTGATTGTTCTGGGGTACAGTTATACAAAGCGCTTCACCCCACTATGCCACCTGGTACTTGGAGCAGGCCTGTCTCTGGCGCCCCTTGGAGCATACATGGCTGCCACCGGACATTTTGCCCTGGTTCCATGTTTATTTTCAGTGTCAGTTTTATTTTGGGTTAGCGGCTTTGACATCATATATTCATTGCAGGATACGGAGTTCGATTCACGGTTCAATCTGCAATCCATTCCGGTATTTCTGGGAAAAAGAAATGCACTTTATTTATCGAGATTGTTTCATGTGTTTGCGGCGGTGTGCCTTTTGCTTCCGGGCATCATCGACAAGGCGAGTTATTTTTATTTCCTTGGCTGGGGAGTGTTCTCCATGATGCTTGTTTACCAGCATTCACTTGTAAAGGAAGACGACCTAAGCAAAGTAAATCTTGCCTTTTTCACGACCAATGGTGTGGCCAGCGTATTGTTCGTAACCTTCTTCCTGATGGATTATTTTCAGTTTGTGGTTTAGTTTGGTATAATCCTTGCGAAGAGCGGCAAAACCAAGCCCTATGCGCAGGATTATTCCTTTACTTACACTACTCGCTTTTCCGATATTTCTGAGGGCACAGACCCTTTTTTCAGGCAATCTTCCTCTGTCTTTTCCGGTAAACAGTCAATCCTTACAGGCCAGCCCGGAGTATACAAGCGCCTTGCTCGACATTCTAAAAAAAGGCTCCATGGTACCAAGCCAGGCGGCCTCATTTCAGGTAAGTGCAGAATCTGTGGTAAATCTTTACCGGGAACAAGGCATGACAGGCTTTGAGGTGCGATTTGAGAACTGGCAGAGCAGTGGCATGTCGACTTACCGGAATTTTCCCGTCGGAGAATTTTTACAACCATCTCAAATAGAAGCAACGATTGGATTAAAACTGACAGACGGAAGAATCATCAGTATCATTCAAACAGGCAGATTAGACTCGAGAAGCCAATTCAGCAGCAGAGGGAGAATAAACCTTGCCCCGGTGAATGGAATAAGTCCACAGGTCATCGACGTGCAGATATATTTCGATCCGGGCAGACTACAACAGTTAAACTGGAAAGTTAAGGCCATAGAAGAGTACTATTTATCAGCCGTCATGTTGCAGGAGTTAAAATATCAATTAGAGCAGATGCCTCCCCCCGATCCATCGCAGGCCGATGCGTTGGTAGCAAAACTCAACGAGGCCGATCTCAGGCTTGCACTCATCAGAGAAAGAAACCATATAGAAAAGCTAAAATTAGGCATACAGGATCCGGCAGGACTGACCCGACTGTTAGAAGAAGTGCAGCAGAAAATTGCTTCAAGAAGAGTGGTGTTAAACCAGATATTTTCATCCTTAGACAGTTACTACCATCTCAAAGGGCTTGAAGCCAAGAAGCGGAAAAACGAGACAGAAGCAAAAGACTGGTTTCGCAAATCCATTGCACTAAACCCCTATTTTGCACCATCAGCTTACGAGCTGGCCATGCTGCGTATGAATGTTGGTGAATATACACAGGCAGAAGAAGAGTTGCGGGCAGCCTGGTTTGGCATGAACCCAGATCCGCAGACCGCAGGCGGCATGATGGTAGCCTTCAAGGATATTTTTCAATACTATCTGAACAAAGCAGAAGATGCGAGGAAAAAAGGGAAATCAGAAGAAGGGCTTGATTTGCTGAATCAGGCAGATAGGCTATGTCACGACATCAGGGGCATGTATTGCCACGAAGAACTTTACCGAAGCATGGACAGGTGCAGACAGAGCCTGCTTAACCAATATGTGACCGAAGGTTTACAGGCGCTACAGAGCGGGAATTCAGATGCGGCATTGGGTGCACTTG
>JBIIMV010000242.1:0-3634 GCA_044337805.1 Bacteroidia bacterium | reverse complement strand
TGGTAGACATGAGAATATTGATTTGAAGGCAGATCGCTTCGTTGAAAACGACAATACGACCATCGGTGTATTTAATAAAATGAGTTTGCAGGGCTACACCCTTGTAACCTCTGCCGGAGCTACAGACGGTTCCATTTACTTCATGTTTAAGAAGTAACTCAGCGCTTTCTCATTACCATCAATCCATCCCTTACCGGGAATAGCACGTTTTCTACGCGCGGGTCTGAGTTGACTTTTTGGTTGAAGTGATGAATGGCGAGAGTATCTTCATCCATTTCCTCTTTGGGTAACAGTATTTTTCCGCTCCAGAGTACATTGTCTGCAATGATAAAAGCACCTGAAGGCATGCGGTCAATGATTAAATCAAAATAGGCCGGGTAGTTTATTTTGTCTGCGTCTATGAAGACAAGATCAAAAGTGCCTGAAATTTGAGGAATAATTTTTCTTGCATCGCCTATTAGGAACTCAATCTTTGAAGAGAATTCCGATGCCGAGAAATATCTTCTTACTCTTTTTTCAAGTTCATCATTAATATCGATGGTGATAAGCTTTCCCTCCTCTTGTAATCCTTCTGCCAGGCAAAGTGCGGAATAGCCTGTGTAGGTTCCGATTTCGAGAATGTTTTTTGGTCGAATCATCTTGCTGAGAGTAGACAGGATTCTTCCTTGTATATGTCCGCTCAGCATTCTGGGCATGAGCACTTCTGCCCATGTTTCGCGATTTATTTTCTTGAGAAGTTCATATTCGGCCTCTGAGTGAGCAGAGGCATATTGTTCGAGCTTTGGATCAATAAATTCCATACTAGGGTATGTAGGTCAGGGAAGAAAGATTTTTCGGGTTCATATAACGGTTTGCCAGCTCAAGGATAGTTTCCGCATTGATTTTCTCAATATCTGAATATATTTTTTCGAGACTATCTATTTTATCGAAGAGGAGAACCGATTTTGCCAATCCCATCATTACGCCGGAATAGTTTTCCTGTCCCAGGGCGATTTGACCACATAATTGTTTTTTTGCGGCGCTCAATTGCATGGTTCCCAATTTTGTTTCCCTGAGTTTGCGCATTTCTTTTTCGATAAGTTCACGAGTTCTGTCCAGATAGAGTGTATCGGTACCCAGGTAGATGGTGAATAGTCCGGTGTCGCTCAATGCGGTATAGGAAGACTCCAGGTTATAGGTAAAGCCATATTTTTCACGAATATTCAGATTGAGCCGGCTATTCATGGCAGGGCCACCAAACAGGTTGTTCAGGAGAATCATGGCATTGCGTTTTTTATCTGAAGCGGGGAGGCATTCGCTTCCAATTACACAATGTGCCTGATATGTTTTTCGGTTGGTGGTTTTATGAAAAACCTTTGCCTTTTGTGGCTTAAATCGCTGCGCTGATTTTTCTCCTCTTGCATGCCTGGCGAGATATTTTTCGAAAAGCGATTCAATTTCAGCAGGTTCGTAATCGCCGGTCACGGACCAGATAGTCTGAGAGCTTACATGCAGCCTTTTTCTGAACTGCAGAATATGTTGTTGTTTGAATGATTCAAGACTTTCTGCGGTTCCGAGAATGGGCCTTCCCAAGGGATGCTCAGGGAACAGATGTTCTTCGAAATCATCAAAAATCTGTTCTGTCGGGCTGTCCAGGTAAGATTGAATTTCGTCTTTAATAACATCCTTCTCTTTCATGATTTCTCTGGCGGGGAAGGTAGAATGGAATCCTATGTCACTAAGAAGTTCTATGGCACGTTCAAGGTATTGCTTCTGAAAAGAGGCATACAGACATGTTTCTTCTTTCGTGGTGTAGGCATTAAGTTCACCGCCCACACTATCAATGCGATTGAGAATATGGAATGATTTTCTATTGCGTGTTCCTTTGAACATAACATGTTCAATAAAGTGCGCCAGGCCATGCTCATGAGCCATTTCGTCACGTGAGCCAGCGCCCATCATCAGGCAACAATGCCCAACGCCACTTTTTACTCTTCTGAAGATGACACGGATGCCATTTTTAAGCTCCCATCTCCGTAGGTCTTCATTATTCATCATGCGAATTTAGAGTATTATCAAAGCCTTTCAATGTTGGTGGGTTCATTTTCCCATGGAGGAAGCTCCAGAATTTGTCTTACACGTCCAATCTGTCGAGAGTCAATCAGCACTTTTATTCCTCTTGAGTGATAGGGTTTAGAAGTTAGAATCCAGCGTACAATTCCTGTGGTTAGATTTCCTGAGCGCTGGTCTTTTTTAAGAACAACGGCCACCTTCATTCCAAGGCGAATGTTTTCGCGATAGCAGGCTTCGTTCTGAATTTCCATCAATACTTGGCTTTTCGCCATAAAATTCCGAATTTCAAGCATGCGAATTCATTTTTCAGTTGTACTTTTTTGTTTGTCGTTTTTTCTGATGGGAATGCAGCCTGACGACGCTCCCATTTTGCTGGGAAAGACCCATGACAGGAGGCTCACGAGAGGAGAAGAGGGGATCTGGTTTAAGCGCAACTACAATAGTTATGCAACGGACGCAGGGGCCATAGCAGTGATGAAGAAGCACTGCAAAGGACTTCGGTTTTTGGTATTTGCCGGAAGCTGGTGTAGCGATACCAGGCAATGGCTACCGGCTTTTTATCGTGTTACCGATGAGGCAGGTATTGCGCGCAGAAATATTGATCTTTATTTTGCAGACCGTAACAAAGTTACCCCCGAGGGACTCGAGAATCAGTATCATATTGAGCGACTTCCTACCTTTATCGTGCTTAGTGGAGAGGCCGAGATTGGCAGAATTACGGAAACACCTGCTTCGGGCAGTATAGAAAAAGATCTTTTGGCCATAATGGGCATATAGGCATTGCCTCTGTAACAGATGATATTTTTTTTAGGTGATTTGCAGTCTAATGACACGATTGTAGGATTTCAGCCTGGAAGAAACCTTCGATGATGCTGCTTCATGTTTTGTGATGAGCGATGAATAGGGTAATAGGTGTCACCTGATGACAATATTTGTGTCAATGATTCCAGGAGATATGATATTAAAGATCGTCGGGTCGAAGCAGGATATAGCGGGCTTATAATATTTTTCAGCCCGCTTCTTCCATCCACTTTTCCCATTCCTTCATTTTATGTTCAAGCTGTTTCAGCACTGTCTGATGCTGTGCCAGCTTTTCTTTAAACAGGGATTGATTGGCATACAAATCCGGATTTGCAAGTTCAAGTGCCAATGCTTGCTCCTGTTTTTCTAATCCTGCAATTTCTTCTTCTGCTTTTTTGATTTGGTTTTCCAGTTTTTTCTTTCTCTTATCCTGTTCCTTTTTCTCCTCAAATCCCTGCTTAGGCAAAACCTTTTCAGGCTCCGGTTCTTTTATTTGAATTTTCTTTTGAGGCTTTTCATTTCCCGCATGACGAAGGTGTTCAATTTTTTGCGCTTCCATAAATTCCTGGATGTCTCCGGGAATGGATGTTACCTTTCCATGTTTGAAATAGATTATTCGCTGTGTAAGTCCGTGCAGAAAATCGCGATCGTGAGAAACAAGAATCAAGGTGCCGTCGAACTGAAGCAATGCACTTTTCAGTACCTCTTTACTTCTTAAATCAAGGTGATTTGTTGGTTCGTCAAGCACAAGAAGGTTGTATGGTTCAAGAAGAAGTTTACA
>JBIIMV010000241.1:0-3643 GCA_044337805.1 Bacteroidia bacterium | reverse complement strand
ACAAAACTTGGTGGCAAAATTCCAAAAGGCGCCTTGCTGGTTGGCCCTCCCGGAACCGGAAAAACCCTGCTTGCGAAGGCTGTGGCAGGTGAGGCCGGTGTTCCTTTCTTCTCTCTCTCCGGTTCTGACTTCGTTGAAATGTTCGTTGGAGTTGGTGCAGCAAGAGTTAGAGATCTCTTCAATCAGGCGAAACAAAAAGCGCCATGTATCATCTTTATCGATGAAATTGATGCCATCGGACGCTCCAGAAGTCGCAATATGATAAACGGTGGTAATGATGAAAGAGAAAATACACTTAACTCCTTACTCGTTGAGATGGATGGATTTGGAACAAACTCTGGCGTCATCATTCTAGCCGCTACAAACAGACCGGATATCCTCGACCCTGCCCTGCTCCGCCCGGGTAGATTTGATCGCCAGATTAGTATCGATAAGCCGGATATTATCGGACGAGAAGCGATTTTCAAGGTTCACATGAAACACCTCAAACTCAGCGAGGATGTTAGCGTGAATAAATTAGCCACGCAAACACCGGGATTCGCCGGTGCTGAAATTGCCAATGTCTGCAACGAAGCAGCTCTCATCGCTGCAAGAAAGAACAGACCAAGCATTGTGATGCAGGATTTTCAGGATGCCATAGACCGTGTCATTGGCGGACTTGAAAAGAAAAACAAACTCATCTCACCTGATGAAAAGAAAATTGTTGCTTATCACGAAGCCGGACACGCAGTCGCAGGCTGGTTCCTGGAATATGCCGACCCGCTCGTTAAAGTGAGCATCGTGCCCAGAGGTGTTGCCGCATTGGGTTATGCTCAATACCTCCCGAAAGAACAATTCCTTTACACGACTGAGCAGTTTCAGGACTCAATGTGCATGGCCCTCGGCGGAAGAGCAGCAGAGGATATCGTCTTCGGCAGAATTTCAACCGGCGCACTTAGCGATCTTGAACGCATAACCAAAATGGCCTACAGTATGGTAACCATTTATGGCATGAACAAAAGAATCGGCAACATCTCCTATTACGATCCTCAAAACCCTGATTATGGGTTCACAAAACCCTACTCCGAAGCAACAGCACAGGCTATCGATGAAGAAGTCAAGAAAATTGTTGAAATAGCTTACGAGAGAACAAAATCGCTGCTTCTTGACAAACGTGACAAACTGGAAATGGTGGCATCAAAACTGCTCGAAAAGGAGGTTATTTTCCAATCAGATTTGGAAGGACTCATCGGCAAACGTCCTTTTGAAAAGGAAACACCCGCTGAGGTAAAGCCACTCAGCGAAATCAACCAAACTGCAGCTGAGGTAAAGCCTGAGGAAACATCACCTGAAACACCAGAAAACTCCCCGCTTATCTAAGCCTTTCCAGGGTCAATGGAAGAAAGCACACCGAAAGAGAAAATCCTCAAAAAGATTAGAAAGGCTCTGCTCAATAAGTCAGCAAAACCTTCCTTGGCTAATATCGATTTCGAGTCACCGGTTTTCGCCGAACCCGTTGACTCAATTGAAATTGTCTTTGCTCAGCACTTTACCGAATCCGGCGGTAAGTTCTTCTTCTGCGCAAACGCCCTGGAACTTATGGATAACATCGACTATCTGCTCAAGGAGAATCAGTGGCTTCCGGTTTTCGCCACCACAGCTCAAATAAAAGAGCTCCTCTCGGCTGCCGAGACACAACATACCGACGAACCATCTATAGCCAAAGCAGTGCTCATGCACTGCGAAGCACTCGTGGCCCGCACAGGAACCGTTATTTTATCTTCAGCATCCGGTCTGTCAACTGACATGCTTGTTTCAGATTTACCCTTAATTGTTCTGGCATTTACCGAGCAGCTGTTAACGGAAAACCGGGAGGCATTCATGAAAATCAAAGAAAAATATTCAGGTAAATTGCCACCTTTTATTCATTGTATCAGCAATCCGGGTGGTCTCGATATTGATGGTCATCCCTGCCCGCAAACCAAACCCAGGGAAGTATACGTTTTCGTTATTGATTCTGATCAAAACAGCTGAGATGTCAAAGCTGCAAACTCTTAAAATCAGAACAATCTCTGCGCTCTTTTTCGCAGCTGTTCTTCTCAGTTCTGTATGGTTTAATCCATGGGTCTGTATGCTGTTCTTCCTCGTGGTTACCCTTGGCTCTACACGCGAGTGGGTGAATATCAGTCGGCTTCTCGGGTACTCATTGAACGCGCCTCTGCTCTATGGTGTAAACACGATCGTTTTCCTTATCGTTTTTCTTTCATGTGCCTCCATTCTACCACAAAATGCTGTTGCGCTTGCTCTTTTACCTCCCATAATCCTTTGGACCGGCCTCCTTTTCTCTATCAAGGAAAGAGCGATCGAAACAATCACCATTTCGGCATTTTCCGTTTTCTATAATGCCCTTCCTTTCTCACTAACCGGCTTTATCGCATTTCATCAGGGCGTCTTCAGGCCGGAACCCTTGCTTGGAATCATCTTCCTCATCTGGACCAATGATACTTTCGCTTATCTCACCGGCATTACAATCGGGAAAAATAAACTCATGCCTGAAGTGAGTCCCGGAAAAACAATTGAAGGAACAATAGGTGGAATACTCTTTACCATTCTGCTCTCAGCTTTTCTTGCACAGATTTTTCCGCACGTTTTAAAAAATACCACATGGCTCATTCTGGGCGGTGCCGTTGCTGCTACAGCCACAATTGGAGACCTCTTCGAAAGCCTTATCAAGCGTCAAGCCGGCATTAAAGATTCCGGAAATCTTCTGCCCGGGCATGGAGGTTTCCTTGATCGCTTCGATAGTTTAACATTTGGCTTGACAAGCGCGGTTCCCGTGTTGTATATTGCAGGCGAAATCTGATCCAAAAGATCAGTCTTTAATAAAATAATTTACTATGTTCTTCTGGAGCCAATTTCCGGCCCTGAGGGTTTTTATTCCTCTGGCAACAGGTATCATTCTGGGGTTTTATGATGTATGCAGTTTTTACACAGCCCTGTTTTTTTGTTTTATCAGTGTTGGATCCTGCATCCTTGTTGGCAGGATTTCTTCATCGTTTACTCCACTTTTCCTCATTGCCTGGCTTTCCCTTGGACTATCCCTCCAGCTCGCTCATTCATCGTTGAAAAAAGACTCAGATATTCAAAAACTCAGTGGGAAAAATATTGCTTTCCTTGCCTCTCTGAAAGAACTGCCTACACATAAAGGCAAAACAGCACACGCAATAGCCAAGGTCTATGCTTTTCAACAAGCAGGAAAATGGACAAGGATAAATTCGTCTGTATTCCTCACCTTCACCGACAACCCAACGGATCTTCCAAAACCTGAAAACCTGTTTATCGGAGTAGCTGAATTCAATACCATCAGGCCGGCAGTAATTCCACACGAATTTGATTTCGCAACTCACCTAAAGAAAAAAGATGTTTTTCTCCAGTGTAAAATCAAGCCAACTGCTTATGGAATCTTAACTGACAAAAGACCTATCTGGCATCCTGAAGTATTCGCCGCAAAGGCAGGGGCATTTACGCTCCATACTTTAAAAAGTATTGGGCTAAGTAAAGAGGATTTATCAGTTGGAACCGCCTTAATCATGGGTAACGATGCATTGCTGGATCATGATACTATTTCCAAATATGCCGCAACAGGCGCTTTGCACATCCTTTC
>JBIIMV010000240.1:0-3649 GCA_044337805.1 Bacteroidia bacterium | reverse complement strand
AGACGCTGCGCTCATCACTTGCTATGCCAACGATTACGGTTATGAGCAGGCCATGGCTGAATACCTGAAACTGCATTTTGAACCCGGAGATATGCTGATTGCCATAAGTTCATCAGGTAATTCAAAGAACATCACCAATGCTGTTCAGGTAGCAAAAGATCAAGGAGGAAAGGTCATCACCCTGTCCGGCTTCAAACCCGATAATCGCCTGAAGCAGATGGGCGACCTTAATTTCTTTCTTGAGTCTAACAGTTACGGCATTGTGGAGTGTTACCATCAGGTTATTCTCCATATTGTGCTCGATATGCTTTGCGCCTGATGCGACCGCATGCTCTGATTACCGGGGTTGCGGGCTTTATTGGCTCCAACCTTCTTGATTTCCTGATGGAGAATACCGACTGGCAAATCAGTGGTATCGACAACCTCAGTACAGGAAACAGAGATAATATTTCACAGCATCTCGGAAATACCAGATTTACCTTTATTGAAGACGACCTTGGTCATCTGAGTTCTCTGAAGCCATATCAATATGTTTTTCATCTGGCCGCCCTGCCGCGCATTCAACCCAGTTTTGAGTTGGTGAACGAACATATTGTGCACAACGTGATGCGTGCTACAGGTCTTATTGAAATCATGATTCGGGAGAATTATTTCCCCCGTTTTGTCTACAGCGGCTCCAGCGCGATTTATGGAACACCTGAGCATATTCCAACCTCAGAAAACGAGAAAGTGGATTGCCTCAGTCCTTATGCTTTTCAGAAATATGAGGTGGAGCGCTATCTCGAATTGCTGAGCACCCGCTATCCTGTTGACTACGTTACGCTGAGGTATTTTAATCCTTATGGTCCGCGCAGTTTTAATCCGGCCAACAAGTTCAATGCCTACAGCAGCGTGGTAGGAATTTTTCTAAACCGTTTCCGCAACGGACAGCCTCTGCTGGTAACGGGAGACGGTCAGCAGAAGCGTGACTTTGTGCATGTGCAGGATCTGGCGCTTGCGAATTATCTTGCTGCCATACATCCCGAAAGAATAAACACTGCCTTCAACATCGGTTTTGGCAGCACCCTTAGCATCCTTGATCTTGCGAAGATGATATCAGCGCAGTTTGAATTCATTCCTAAGCGCGAAGGCGAGGCCGACATTACCTTTGCAGATACCGGCAAAGCCAAAAGCATACTTGGCTGGGAGCCGAAGTATACCCTTGAAGCGTATATTAAAAAAGAAATTGCATGAAAGTAGGATTCGCCTGTGGAGTTTTCGACCTCTTTCACCTCGGACATGTGCTGATGCTGGAAGAATGCAAAACCCAATGCGACTATCTGATTGTGGCGCTCAACTCAGCCGATCAGTTTGATTCTGCCATCAATCCGGATAAGAAAAAGCCGGTGTACACCCTTGAAGAGCGCGTGAAGATTATGCAGGCTTGCCGTTTGGTTGATGAGGTGCTGGTTTATCGCAGCGAAGACGAACTGCTTCAACTGATGAAAAGCAGAACCATAGATGTTCGTTTTTTAGGAGATGATTACAAGGGGAAACCCATCACCGGTGCGGAGCTTAATATACCTGTTTATTATACCGACCGCAGTCACGGCCTTTCCACGAGCGAATACCGCAGAAGGGTCATTGCTGCCGGTTAGCATTCCGTGGAAAAAGTTCTGTTCATAGCCTTTCATTTTCCACCCCGTGGCGGACCCGGAGTGCATCGTTCGCTGAATTTTGTAAATCATCTGCGCAGCTGTGGATATGAACCTGTGGTGTTGACGGTTACGGAAGAAGATTTGCGCAAGGGAAACTATGAATGGGACGAGAGTTTGAAGACCCGCATACCCAAGGACATGGAGGTGCATCGCTGTAGCAGCGGAGAGAACTTTTTCTTGCGTCGCGTTCTGATGAAGCTGCGCCTGTTCAGGCTTTTCTGGTTTTTTTTATATCCCTTTTTCTGGGAGCGCACAGCAGGTTGGCCGAGGGCTGCCATGCCCAGGGCACTGGAGCTTATTCAGCAGCATAACATTTCGCTGGTCTACACTTCCTCAGCCCCTTTCGCTTCAGCATGGCTCGGATACCGGCTTAAAAAAAAGACCGGCATTCGCTGGGTAGCTGATTTACGGGATCCCTTTACAGACGGATATCAATGGGATTTCCCCTCCAGGATGCACTGGCTGTTCATGCGAAGAATGGAAAAGCGTACTTTAAATATGGCCGATCATCTGGTGGTGAATACCCCGGAGGTGAGAAAGCTGATGTTAGAGAAAGGAATCCTCAACGCAGAAAAAATTAGCGCGATTACCAATGCATACTGATTCATCTGTGCTTCGCATCTCCTATGCAGGAACACTCGCGTGGTACGACCCGGCGATACATCCTCGTCCTGAATATTCATGGAAGAATTGGTTCTGGGGATTCAAAGCCCTGCGTGTTGATTTTACCACACGTAGCGGATACTATCTATTTATGGGATTGCAGGAATTACTTCGTCGCGATATAAGCTGGCAGGAGAGGGTGCATGTAGATCTATGGGGTTTGATAGACAGGGGCAATGTGGAGCAGGTGAGGAAAATGGGACTAGAGAACATGGTGAGCATTGGCGGTTACCTGCCCAAAGAAGAGAGCATAAGGAAGTTATCGCAAGCGGATGTCATGTTTCTCCCACTTGAATCAGGGCGGGATGGAACGAGACCGATTTACATTCCGGGTAAGCTTTTTGAAATGCTGCTGCTGGGAAAGCCCATTCTTGCACTCGCCGGTGCTTCAGATTGCAGAGATATTCTGGAACGCAGCGGACTCTCATGTGCGGTTGCACCCGATCAGCCTTCAGCCATTGCCGACGCCATCGAAAAGCTATATCAGAACCGACACGGACTCAACCGTCAATTCCGGCCCGATCAAGCCTATATCTCAGGCTTCAGTGCCGCCGCCAAGACACAGGAACTCGCAAAGGTTTTCGACCTTGTGCTGAACCGTTGAATGCGTTACGATGGGAACATGTTCGCCGGCACGCAGAGATTACTCTTCCGGAGCTATCATACCGGTAAAACAGATAAAAGAGCCAATCCTATTTTTTAAAAACACAAGCATTCGAGATCTATTTGGTAAGGTGATTCCATAAGAAAAGCAGAGAAAAAGACCGTCATTAACCCTTACCCACATGCATATTTTAGAAATAGAAATACTGTCAGACAATATTGAACAGACCACGAAATTTTATTCAGAGCTATTAGGGTTCAAAATACTGCAATCCGACAGAAACAAAATTTCATTTTCTATCGGGAAATCCATTTTAACTTTTTTGAAATCAGAAAACATCAAGCCTCAATATCATTTTGCATTTAATATCCCGTGCAATAAAATTGAGGATGCCATTTTATGGACATCCTCCAAAGTGCCGTTGATCAAAATGACTCATGACAAATGCATTGTCCACTTTGACAGCTGGAATGCAAACGCCATATATTTTTACGACAACAATGGAAACATCTTGGAATTCATTGCACGTCGCGACCTAAACAATGCGTCAGAAACAAACTTCAATCTTTCATCCATTGAATCAATCAGTGAAATCGGTATTGTAGCGGAAAACGCATTGGAACTCGCAGACCAATTGATCCATGAAAATAAATTATCCTTTTTTGAAAAAGGCACAAAGAGCGAT
>JBIIMV010000239.1:0-3654 GCA_044337805.1 Bacteroidia bacterium | reverse complement strand
TTCTGATGAGATAATTTTTGCTGTGCTCTCCTGATATTTTAATTTTCTCTGTTCAAACTCTGTAAGACTTTTTAGCCCCTGTTGGTAGAGTTTTTCCTGACGTTCGAACTGCTGCCGCGCAATATCAAGCTCTACCTGCATAGCCTTGAAATCTGCACTATCGCTTTGTACTTTCAGCAAGTTCTGTCGCACTTTTATACGGCCTTTGCTGAGGCTGTAGTTAAGTCCGTCGCGCAGGGCCT
The DNA here is from genome assembly GCA_044337805.1 of Bacteroidia bacterium. Classification (GTDB taxonomy): domain Bacteria; phylum Bacteroidota; class Bacteroidia; order UBA4408; family UBA4408; genus JBEGML01. Next base: position 3,412 of record JBIIMV010000239.1, on the reverse strand, counting down.
GTATCTGCCTTTGAAGGGCGTCTGCTTTTTTTCTGTAACTCACCAGACTTCCTTCCTTTGCTCTTATCTGCTCGTCAATGCGCTTAAGCATAGAGGGATCGAAAAACTTTTCCTTGACCTCTGATATTAGTGCAATGGTGTCGCCCTTTTTTACAAATTGTCCTTCTCTTACATTCCATCTTTCAATTCTTCCTGCTATGATGCTGTTAACCACCTGTGGACGGTCTTGTGGGTTCAGTGCCGTCAGTTCTCCATAAGACCTGATGTTCTGTGTCCAGGGAAGAAACAGGGTCAGAAACAGTATAAAAAAGATGATGCCCAGGGTTTTGGCGAGTTTACGTTTATAGCTGGGATCCTTTACAGTTCTGAAGGTGAAGAACTGTGAGGCTGTTCTATCGAAATGATTTTCCTGGGGGCTGGTTTCTTTGCTCATGTCAGTCAATCAATTCGTGAAAAATTCCGGTGGCGGAAACTTCAGAGAAACTTCCCGACACCTCTATTTTACCCTTACGCAGCACAACAACCTTATCACATTGTTCGGCTACGCCGGGATCATTACTGACCAGAATCACTGTCCATGGCTGTCCGCATGATAATATTCTACGGTACAGCTCTTTCTTTTCTTTATGGTCAATGTTGAGAACAAAGTCATCTATGAGCAGCAGGTCGGGTTTGTGAACAAGGCTGCGGGTGAGAATAATTCTTTGCTCCAGACTTTTCGGCAGTCCTGACCAGCCGTAATGCAACAAGGTGGCGAGGCCGTTGGGCATTTCGCTGACAAATCTTTCGAGTCCGCTTAGGGCCATTGCCCAGCGTATTTCTTCATGTGAAATGCTCTCGTCTCCCAGTGTGATATTTTCTATTACGGTTCCTTCGAACAGATCTTCCTGAGATACATTATCACCGATTTTTTTCATCAGTGCGGAGCGGTTGAGGTCGCGTTGGTTGAAACCGTTGAATAATATTCTGCCTTCATAATTATCCATGATACCCAGAATCATATTAATCAACATTCGTTTTCCGCTGCCATTGAAGCCTGAAACACAAAGTCTTGATCCCTGAGGTAAATCTATGCTGATGTCTTTTAATACAGGCTCATTACCCCCGGGAAAACGGTAACTGAGTTTATCGATTTTCAGATGTATGCCTTTGTGGTCGGCTTCAGGCGCATATACTGAGGGATATTCCGGATCGATTGGGAGATCTGTAACGTGTCCAATTTTCTCCAGACTTGTTAGTACGTCGTACACCGTATCAAGTGATACAATCATCTTTTCCACGGCACTCATGATAAGGATGATGATGATTTCGGATGCAACAAACTGTCCAATGTTTATTTCTTTGTTTACAATCAAAACAACACCAAGAATCAGCAGGCCTGCGGTAATAAGTGTTTTGAAGATGACAAACCCGTAATACTGAATGACCAGAATTTTGAAATGCTTTTTCCTGGCATTGAGGTAGCTACCGACAAGATGATCGGTTTTCTGCATCGGCAACTTGGAGTAGGATGCCAGCTTAAATGTGCTCATGGCGCGTGCAATTTCCTCCAGCCAGCCTGCGACCTGGTATTTGTATTTCGATTCTTTAAGGCTGGTTTGCAATCCTTGTGGACCTGTAAACCTGAGAAGAATTATCAGTACCGTGATGAGCAGTATACCGAAGAAAATAAAGTATGGGTGGTAGAAGGATAACAACAGGATACCAAACAAAATCTGTAACCCCGCAGATGTAAAGTCAATCAGTATTTTCGCCAATCCTTTTTGAAGGGTAATCACATCGAAGAACCTGTTCATTAATTCCGGTGCATACTGATGCAGAACGGATTCAATTTTAATTCTAGGAATCCGGAATGCGAATTCAAAGGCGGTTCGGGTGAAAAGCCTTTGTTGAATGTATTCCACGATGGAGAGTTGCAGCACCTGGAGAATTCCGGTGACAATAATGCCCAGAACAATGAAAGTAATGAGCACAACGATGGAGGTACTCACCTGTCCGCTGGTGGTGAAGCCCACCAGGCTTTGAATTCCCAGCGGCAACGATAAACTGATGATACCGGAAATAATGGCATAGAGATAGATATAGGAGATCTCTCTTTTTTGGGCAGTGAGCAACTTGAAGAATCTTTTGCCCACAGGCATGTGCGCTTCTTCATTTTGACTCAATACAGGGTCGACGGGATAGCTTGTAATCACGGGAATAACCTCCTTTCCTTCATGGTTTTTTCTGATGAATATTTTTTGAATAATCTCTGTCTCTGTGGCAAGGCATGGTTGCTCGCCTTCTTCATCTATTGATTTTAAGAAGCGTGTTTTCCCCGCCTGAGAGGAAAACACGACTTCTTGTTTTTCTTCACGGCCCAAAAAGATAATCATGGGAAAGGCCGCTGATGTGTATATCTTGCTAAAATCTGCGGAGGGAATTTCTTTGAGAAAATAGGTTCTGTTATGTCGCCTGCCATGCTCGTCAAGAAGTTTGATGAGTCCTTCAGGAGTATTCGCTTCCCGTCGCGCAGGATTACTTCCTTCCCAGCTCTGATCATCGAGATCCAGTGCTTGAGAAAAAAGGCGGTGAATGGTGATGACGCTATTCTCTGTCAAGGTGCCGTATTATTGTCCTTGTGCAAGGCTGTATGCTCTTTTTCCATCCAGCAGGGTAAGCATTTCTACCGAGCAGATGGTAACAGATGTTGAGATGGCTGTTGCCAGCTGAAGAAGTTTATTTCGATCTGTTACAAGGCCGCTTTCTGTCTCAATCCTTACACGATACTGGTCTACACAATCTGTGAATACAGAGCCTGTGGGCCATACCTGCGTTCCACGGTTTGAGATGGTAACCAGTTTCATATCGCTTCCTATGCATGATTGTATAATGTTGGCAAGCTCCAGCGGCTGTTGATCGAATTCAACAAACAAATCTATTCCGCAAACATCTGTTTTTGGAGGATTTTCGGTTTGGATAAGTCTTTTTCCTGCAGGTCTCTCTGAGGATTGAAATTCAAAATTCTCTCCTTCCGGCAGCGCGTCGCGAGAGGGCTTTCTTCCCAACCTTTCGATGATGGCAGCTGCGAACTCGGTTGTCGACTTGCCCTTGGAACCCGGACTTCCAAAGTCTCCGGTGTGAATGCCATCTTCCAGGGTGCACAACAGGGCATTTTCAATCTTGTTACCTTCTTTGGAAAGGCCAATGTGTCGTAGCATCATGATGCCGCTCAGTAGCAGGGAGGTTGGATTGGCGATATTTTTTCCTGTGATGTCGGGTGCTGTACCGTGCACTGCTTCGAAGATGGAGATGAAGTCTCCGATGTTCGCGGAGGGAGCAAAACCAAGTCCTCCGACCAGTCCGGCGCAAAGGTCTGATATAATATCGCCTTGCAGATTCGGTAGAACGATAATATCGAATTCGTGTGGTT
>JBIIMV010000238.1:0-3663 GCA_044337805.1 Bacteroidia bacterium | reverse complement strand
CAAGGCCGGCACTCACAGCAGGCAGAGGTCCAATGGTAAGGTTATTGGTAACGATACTGTCGCAGCCATTGGCTGAGGTGAGCACCCTTGTGAATGTTGTACTCTGATTGTAGACAGTGCCATCCGATGCGGTGAAGGGGCCACAAGAGAAAATATCCTGCTGACCCGTGGCAGTATTTTTAATTGTTAAATTCAAGGTGATTAAACTATCGCAGCCCTGAGTGCTGACCAAGGTAAAATTGTACACCCCTGATTGCGTAAGCACAGCACCATTGGGTGCAACGTAACTGCTGCATGCATCGGCGGTGAGGGAAACGTTTTGGGTAGAACAAGATGTGGAGAAGCAAATCTGAACCAGGCCGGGGCCACCGTTTTCACCTTCAATGCCTGTGCCGACGACGGGATAGGCGAGCAACAGTGGATCGCTGTTATTGGCCGGAAGTCCGGGATTTAAAAAGAAGTTTGCCGAAGATTGGGTAAAACCTGAAATGCCGGGCGCGGATGAAACGAAGCCGCTGCCGCCGCCGCCGGCGCTACCGACGCCGAAGCAGCCATCATGACTGCCACCGCCGCCACCGCCAAAATAGCCGTCTCCTCCGCCTCCGCCACCGGTACGGTCGTTTAAGGAACCACCCAGGTCGGTGGCACCTGTTCCACCCTGAAGCGAAGCGCCGGCAGTTCCGGATACGGGATGAGGGCAGATGGTGTTTGAGGCAGGTGCACCACCTGATGTTTGCGTGCCACCAAAGCCATGAATGTTGAAGTTGTTGGTTGCCGCGGTATATTCGGCATTGAGGCCACCGCCGCAGCCACCGTAGCGGTTAGCGGCACCTCCCCCTCCTCCGCCTGCAATGGCATAGGAAACACCGGCAATACGAATTTCACTTCTTCCACCACCCCCACCGGCTCCTCCCACCGTGTCGAGCGGCGGAGGCTCGATACGGTTGCCGCTTCCACCATTGCCGCCGTTAGGCCAGCCTCCGGCACCACCCGTAAATTTATCGGCAGCGGTACCTCCCCCTCCCACATAGATTTCAATTGTTTGACCGGCATTCACCGGAATGACTGCTTCGGTATATCCTCCGCCTCCGCCCCAGTTGTTTCCATTATCCGGACCGCCACCACCTGCTGCGCCCCACATTTTCACATAAATGGTGTCAACCCCTGAAGGAACTGTCCATGTCTGCACAGCTCCGGTATATTCATACACATTGCAAGCATTTGTCTGCACATCGCAAGGCAAGACGACAACCTGATCGGTGCCAACGCCACATGGACCGGTTACTGTAACGGAATAGGTTCCGGGTGTGGTAACCACAATAGACTGAGAGGTAGCCCCAGTTGACCAGAGGTAGGAAGCACCGGGATTAAGTGCATCAAGCTCAAGAACACCACAGGCTTCACAAATTTTAATCGTATCGGGACCGAGTGAAACATGCTGATTACCGACGCTTTCAAAAAGCCATGCAGGGAAATTAGGAAGCCCCTGAAACAAGGAATTTGGGAAATTGAAAACATTCAGCTGAATAGAAGGATTTGCACTACCGGGACATTCAATACGCCCCAGATCGGATGCCAGATTTCCAAGGGTATCACTCAGAATAAATACAAAATAAATATTTCCGTCAGGTGCCAATTGCAAATTGGTGAAATAACCATATTGAGAATAACTTCCCACGTTTAATGCAGAAGCGCTGATATTCGCTGCCAGTAAATCGTACTGAATAATACTTTGATTGAGCGGGTATGGTGTTACACTATCCCATTGAAGTGTATACAAATACCTGTTGTTGTGAGAGAATTCCGATGAAATAAAAAATGCCGAACCAAGTGTTGGACTAATCAGCACGGGATTTGATAACTGTCCGGTTGTGTTATTAAAGTCAATAAGGAATTGATCGTTCCCACCTGTTGTCACATTATCAAAAGCGGCTACGATATGCGAACCGTCAGGAGAGGCTTTGATGATATTTGGAGCTTCGATGGTTTGAGTGGCCGGTCCGGCGAAAGATCCATTGAAACTCACTCCTGTTGAATCAACCTTATACACCCCGAGACCCAATCCATCCTGATATATGATAATCCAGTAATCCCTTTTGTTGGCGTGCCTCACAGCGCACAATCCCTCAATGGTGGAAGAATAAATCATTTGATTAGAAGACACCACGGCCCCTAGACCACCATTTAAGCGCATATCAATGGTAAAATAAGACAAGCCGTTACCGGACGAATTCAGATATGATTCGTAGTCCTCCATCGTAAACAAATAATACACCGAATCCTGACCGGGAGCCTCGAAGATCACCGAAGACTGAACAGCACTGTTTCCCCCACCCTGTGTAAACTGCATGTCAAACATGACAGCATTGTTTGCATTCCATATTCTTCCCGATTCAGTTCCGAAAACCGAAGATGTCAGCCCACCACCATTGGTATAAAAGAGGAAATTACCACAACGATCGGAGTATGAAGCACAGCCTTCAAAGGCGTTCATCTGACTACCTGATAATGGTACAGGAACTCCACTGCTGAAATCGATAGACCTACCGTCACCAAAGTGCCAGATATTGGCTTGTTTTTGCGCCAAAGAGACAGCGCTATTCAAAATAGAGAAAACAAGGAAAAAAGACAGGATCGGAAAATAGTTGTGCCCAGGATATTTCACAGATATTTTTGTTGATTTCCAAAAGTAAAAATCAATTTTTAAAGGCAGGATATTTTTGTAAAAAAAGGAGATGTTAAAAGCGACAAGCATAATAAAAGTGCTAAATGAGAGCAACAAGATGCTTTGAATAGTTGGCTATTCATTTTACAAGGGTTTGAAAAGCACCATATCTTTCCGGTCAGTACAATGGTAACTGCGTTTAAGATATTTCAATTGAAGTCTGTATTCCTGAAATCCCGCCCTTTCATAAACTATCATTACAGGTTTGCTATAAATTCACCTCTGAAAGAAGCGATAGAACAAGGCCGATCCCTTACAAATACAATTTTAAGAAAGATGGTTCTTAAAGAACAGCACCTTGCTTTTGGTTTTTGCTTACCTGACTGTCTTAAAGGATAAGTGTTTTTATTTTCACCAAAATGGTTTATTGTTTAAAGGATATTCGCAAGAACTTTTCAGGTCGAAAAAAAACACCTTACCAATAGTTTAATAAACTGAATTAAAAAAAGATCTGAGAAAGACTCTTGATCGTGGGAAGGGATTGAATACGGTTTATGGGGTACCAAAGAGATAAAACAATGCACCAAACACATCAATGGGCAGGTCGTTAGGAATTTCATCAGGCATGGGGGCAGGCACTGCAGCCAATTGTTTATAGCGCTTAATCCATCCAGGAACAGGGTTATATTTACTTTTATCGGGGTAATACGTAAACCGAATCATGAATTCACTGGTACCGGCTGAATAGGGAGCGCCAATATAAAATTCAGCTGTGCTTGCCTGTGTGCAACTGACGGTATAATCAGCTGCATGCACGGTTGCCATATACATAAGGGAAGCATGTGGTGTTATCATCGGATTCATAAGCATGCTGTTTTCCAGAAAGGTCATCAGTTCGCTCCAATCATCTTCACCCATGAGTATATTATATTCTCTAAAATCTTTTAAATCACTGAATTTCTCTTTAAGCTTCATAAATTCATCTTTAAACTGAAGCC
>JBIIMV010000237.1:0-3664 GCA_044337805.1 Bacteroidia bacterium | reverse complement strand
CAAACTGTCAGAGGTGAACAAAGGCCGATACGTTCTCATTGACTTCTGGGCATCATGGTGCGGACCATGCCGAATGGAAAATCCTGCCGTTGTAGCTGCATACAAAGCTTTCAAAAACAAAAAAATGAAAGGGGCAAAACAGAAAGGGGTCGCAATATTCAGTGTTAGTCTGGACAGGACAAAAGATGCCTGGACGAATGCCATCAAGAAAGACTCTCTCAATTGGGATTGGCACGTCAGCGATCTTGGCTATTGGAGTTCCGTTCCTGCAAAAACTTATGGTGTTAATTCAATTCCCATCAATTTCTTATTAGATCCTTCGGGAACAATCGTTGCCAAAAACCTCAGAGGTGCGGCCTTGGAGCGGGAGCTTGAAAAGTACGAAGAGAAATAGTGAAGCAAAGGGGACAGACAAGCTGTCTCCTTTGTCATTTTATTTATGCCACATTGACTGAAATTCAAATGTGGCTCAAGATTTGGCTAAAATGGGCCAAAAAGAAGGAAGGATGGAAAACAACGAAAAATCGGCTGAACCAGGAAATCAGGATCATGGTCATGAAGAAATGGTTGACCTTGGCAGCAAGGAAAACAGCAGTGAGCCTAAGTCGGAAAATGTTCAGGAACATGCAGGAAATGAGGGCGATGTGATTGCCCGCATGAACGAACTTAACGACAAATACATCAGACTATATTCAGAATTTGACAATTACAGAAAGCGCAGTCAGAAGGAGAAGTCCGAACTCGCAAAATGGGCATCAGAAGATTTAATGAAGGCTATTTTGCCTGTTATCGATGATTTTGAAAGAGGCCTGAAATCCTTACAGGAGGCAAGTGATATCAATGCTCTGAAGGAAGGTGTTGAACTGATATATGGCAAAATGAAAAGAATACTTGAGCAGAAGGGATTAGAGGCTATGGTTTCAAACGGGGAAGCGTTTAATCCGGACCTTCACGAAGCCATCACCCAGATTGCCGGTGAGGAAGAAAAGAAAGGCAAGGTGATTGATGAGGTTGAAAAGGGATATTTACTGGGAGGCAAGGTAATTCGCTACGCGAAAGTAGTAGTCGGCTCATAAAAAACGTTTTCATGTCAAAGAGAGATTTTTACGAAATTCTGGGTGTATCCCGCAATGCAGATGAGGCAGAAATAAAAAAAGCCTACCGGAAACTTGCTATGAAGTTTCACCCTGATAAAAATCCCGGAGACAAGGAGGCTGAGGATAAATTTAAGGAAGCCGCTGAGGCATATGATGTTCTCAGTAATCCTGAAAAGAAGCAACGTTACGATCAGTTTGGACACTCCGGTCCTGCGGGATCCGGTTATGGAGGAGGCGGATTTTCAGGAATGAATATGGATGATATCTTCAGTCAGTTCGGAGATATTTTCGGAGGCTTTGGCGGCCAGCGGGGATCAGGAGGAAGAAGAGTCAACCGTGGCACAAATCTGCGCATTAAAGTGAAGCTTACCCTGGATGAAATTGCAACCGGTGTTGAGAAGAAAATTAAAGTAAACAAATATATTTCCTGCCAATCATGCAGCGGCAGTGGCGCTCAGGGTGGTGGAGCGTTCAACTCCTGTGGCACCTGTAACGGAAGCGGACAGGTTACAAGAGTTGTAAACACCATCTTGGGCCAGATGCAGACAAGTAGCACTTGTCCGGCGTGCGGTGGCGAAGGCCAAATCATCAAGGATAAATGTAAATCTTGTTTCGGTGATGGTATCGTTCGCGGAGAAGAGACCATCAGTATCCGTATTCCGGCAGGAGTAAGTGAAGGCGTGCAACTATCCATGAGTGGAAAAGGGAATGCCGCGGCTCGAGGAGGCGTCCCCGGAGACCTTCTCATCATCATTGAAGAACAGTCACATCCACAATTCAAGCGTGAGGGCATGAACCTGCATTATGAGCATTTCCTTACATTTCCCGAAGCATGCATGGGTACACAGGCCGAAATACCAACCCTAGATGGAAAAGCAAAAATCAAGGTGGAGGCAGGAACAACGCCCGGCAAGATACTGAGACTTAGAAACAAAGGATTGCCCGGCCTGAATTCCTATGAGAAAGGAGACTTATTGGTTCATCTGAATGTTTGGATACCGAAAAATATCAGCAAGGAAGAAAAGAAAATTCTCGAAAAACTAGCTGAATCAGAGAATTTCAAGGCAACACAAGGAGCAAAGGACCGCGGCTTCTTTGACCGCATGAAGGAATACTTCGAATAAAACAACATCTTTGCAGGAAGAATGCTTTTATGGCTTTTTTCTCTGCTCAAAATATCGTAAAGCGTTACGGAGCATACACTGCACTTGATAATGTTTCAGTGGATGTACCAGAAAACGCAATTTTCGGTTTGCTTGGCCCAAATGGCGCAGGCAAAACATCTCTTATCAGAATCATCAATCACATCAATGCTCCCGATCAAGGAAAATTGTTTTACAAGGGAGCGCCCTTTGATAGACACCACACCTCCAAAATCGGTTATCTCCCCGAAGAGAGAGGATTGTACCGCAAAATGGCCGTCGGAGAGCAGGCACTCTATCTTGCACAGCTCAAAGGCCTCAGCAAAAAAGATGCACTGCGCAAGCTAAAATTCTGGTTTGAAAAATTTGAAATTGGCGCCTGGTGGAATAAAAAAATCGAAGAACTCTCCAAAGGCATGCAGCAAAAGGTTCAATTCATCGTTACTGTGCTTCACGAGCCTGAGTTACTCATTCTTGATGAGCCTTTCAGCGGATTTGACCCTGTAAATGCAAACCTCATTAAAGAGGAAATTCTTGAACTGAGAAAAAACGGCGCGACTATTATTTTTTCCACACATAACATGGGATCAGTTGAAGAGTTGTGTGACCACATTGCATTGTTAAACAAATCACAAAAAATACTTGATGGCAATGTGAGAGAAATCAGAAAGAGTCACCGGAGCAACAAATTTGAAGTTGAATTCGAAGGAAACATGATTGCCTTCACCAATTCATTATGGACCTTTGCTGAACTTACAGGACATATTCAGTCAGGAGAAGATCATTACACCGCTCAGATCAAGGCTACACCGGGCCTTCAATCCTCCGATATTTTAAAAAACATCATCCACTCAGTCAACATTGTCAGTTTCCGCGAAATCATTCCTTCGATGAATGACATTTTCATTAGCAATGTGAGTGGCGAGAGCCATGCAGTTTTATCAGATTTAACCGAGTAAGCGAATGAAAACAGGACTTATCATCAAAAGGGAATACTTATCGAGGGTCAAAAAAAAATCATTCATCGTGATGACCATCCTCGGGCCGGTTTTAATGGCCGCGGTGATTTTTGCACGCGTATGGCTGTCTATGGTGCCTGAGGAAACTCAAGTGGTACAGGTGATAGACGACTCAGGAATCTTCGCAAACCGCCTCGAAAGCAACAAAGGACTCAGATTAATTTACTCAAATGAAAATCTGAATGCTGCCCAGAAGAATTTTTACAAAAATCCGTATGACATCATTTTATATATACCGACAAATATTCTGGAAAGTCAGGTTGTACAGATGTACTATAAAAAGCAACCTCCACTCTCCACGCAGGAGTTTATCAAAGGCCAGGTAAAAAATGTTGTTGAAGATTTAAAACTTGTGGCCAGTGGGATCGACCGCCTGCAACTTGAAGGAATAAAAACCAATATCAAT
>JBIIMV010000236.1:0-3695 GCA_044337805.1 Bacteroidia bacterium | reverse complement strand
TTGATTACCGCTCCCTTGCCTAAGGGAAACTGTATCGGTTGTCCGCGTTCTACAGAACTGTCGAAGAAGCTTCCATCGGTAAGGTATCCGGTGTAGTTTACTGATACGGTGCTCATGGATGGCGGAAATGCACCTGCCGGATTTTCCTGCACCATGATGATTTTTAATCCGCTGGGGGTCTTTACGGTGTCTTTTCCTTTCACATCGTAAGGAACAGGTTTGAATCCAGCCTCAAAATCGATTAACTCTACATCAAAGATAAGGGTGCTGTTCTCTGGTATTTTTCCTGTGGCTCTGTTTCCATAACCTAGTTGAGCGGGTATCACAAGGGTGGCTTTCTCTCCTTTGTGCAGCATCGCAATGCCTTCGTCCCAGCCTTTGATGACTTGTCCTTTTCCTAATTTAAACTGGAATGGCTGTCCGCGCTTTACACTGCTGTCGAACACAGTATCATTGGTGAGCTTTCCGGTGTAGTGCACGGTAACTTTATCGCCTTTTGAGGGTTGGGGCGTTTTTTGTGGGTTATGGACTTTTATTTTTAGTCCGGTGTTCGTGGTCGTAAAGCCTTCTTTTTCGCTGTATTGAGCTGTCGCATGGAGGGCTGTAACAAGCAGAAGGGTCGTGATAAGGTGCTTCATGGCTTCTTTGGTTTTATTTCTAAGAGTTCAACTTCGAGTAGGAGGGTGCTGTATGGTGGTAATTTACCCATGTGAGCGGAGCCAAAGGCCAATTCTGATGGTATGATCAGCAGTGCTTTCTCTCCGAGATTCATTAATTGTATGCCATTCTCAAGTCCCTGGGGCACGGGATCTTTTCCTATGGTAAATTCTTTGGTTACTGCTTGCTCGGTACTGCCCTCAAATATGGTTCCATCCAGCAGGCGCCCTGTCATCCGATATACCACTCTCTCTCCAGGCTGCGGCTTTTGCGCTGTTTGCCCATGGTTGATAGTGCTGTGCCAGACACCGGAACTGTATGTTGCCTGGGTAATATTATTTAAATATAGAAAGCGCTCAATGTTGCTCGTCTCATTCTTCCGGCGTTCTTCGTTGTCTGCTTCGTATTTTTTTCTCTGTTTCTCTCGCTCCTCGAAGGTTTGTTTGGCATCGGTATCCATGAGTTTGATGCTCACCAGGACGCTTTGTAATCCTTCTGCCTCGGGCGGTACTTTTCCTCCAAAAGTGAAACGAAACATGCTGTCTGCCTGTAGCTCAAAAACCGCACTGTCGCCACGGTGCATCATGAAAAGTCCTTCTTCAAGGCTTCCCGGATAGGGTGAGGCAACGGTATTAAATACACTTGGCTTGCCCTGATTTCTGGTATCGAAGGCGGGAACCTTGCCGTCTTTTCCATACCAGACAAGATGAAGGGTCACCAGGGCGCCCTCTGTAACCCGAAGGGTGTCTTTTGACCTGAAAATCCTGTATCGCATACTCCCTCTTCCCTGTTGCCATTTCTGCTCTGCCTTGTCTTTATTTACCGGCTTGCTCTTTGGTTGCGCCAACAGGCATGTCGGTATAAGCGTAGCGGTAAAAATGATATGCAAGAGAATGTTTTTCATTTTATCTCCAGCACTTCGATTTCGTACACAAGCGGACTGTAAGGCGGGAGATTTCCAACCTGCATGGAGCCGTATGCCAGTGCAGACGGGATGATCAACCTGGCTTTCCCGCCCGGAAGAATGTGAGACAAGCCTTCTTCAAGTCCGGGAAAAACCTGCCTGGCACCCATCACTATTTCCAGTGGCTCAAAACTTCTGTCACTGAAATTTGCTCCGGCCTTGAGGGCCTCTGCTTCGATATTGGTGTCGTACAGTGTTCCTTCGAGCGTTCTGGCAGTGTACCAGAAGCTTACTTTTTGCCCCTTGGCCGCAACTTTGCCTTTCCCTCTTTTTGTACTTACCAGAATGGCTCCGCTGTCGAAGGGTTTGTTCTCAATCTGGTTGAGTTTTAAATACTGTTTTATATTGCCGGCTTCATTGCCTTTGCGCTTTTCAATAGCTGCCTTCTTTTCTTTTTCGACTTTATCTTCTTCATCAAGTAACTCATCTACGGTTCGCACTTTCATCATGCCTACTCTGTAGATTATTTTACTGCCCGGCTCTATCCCGGGTGGCAGTGGCTCGAGGAAGGTTTTCTCAAAGACGGAGTCTGCAACGACTTTGAAGATGGCGGAGTCTCCTTCTCCCATAAGTTCTAGTCCACTCTCTATGCCACCCCTGAAATCAGGTTTCTGCATGTTAATCAACAGGGGCTCACCAAAATCTCTTGAATCAAATAATATACTATCCTGCTCTGTCATGTATTGCATGTGCATGACACATACCTCACCTTGCTTGGGCTTTCTCTTGCCTGTATTTCTGATGAACTGATACTCCAGCCCGTCAGGAAGCACAGCAAAGACGCCGCTTTGAGCGACGCCTTGCAATGCCTGCAGGAAAAATATCAATGCAACAAAAAATCGGTTCATTTTACTTCAAGCATCTCTACTTCAAAGATGAGGGTGCTGTAAGGAGGTATGATGCCCTGATCTGCTTGTCCGTAACCAATGCTGCTCGGAATAATCAGGGTTGCCTTTCCTCCTTCTTTCATCATTTGCATGCCTTCTGTCCAACCGGGTATCAAAGGTGTTGCACCAAGCTTGAATGCAAATGGTTCGTATGGTCTTCCTTCCTGATAACGATTTTCTGCTTTCGCTATCTTCTCATTGTTGGTATCGAAAAGGGTGCCGTCTATCAATCGGCCTACATAGTTAACTTTTACATTGCTTGAATCTTTTGCCATTGGGCCGTTTCCGGCTTTTGTCTCAATGTAGATGAGTCCCGACGGACGCGGACTTGCCTTGATGCCTTTTGCTTTGAGATAGGCTTCTAGCTTTGCTGATTCTTCTTTTTTGAGGGTTTCCATCTTCACCGCTCTCTCTGCATCAAGCTTCTCGCGCTCCTTGGTGATATCTTCTTTTGTTCTTACGCTGTTTAGTTTCAGGTAGAATTTAATTCCTGTCCCCGGATCTACGAATGGAGGTAGCTTGGCTTGTCCGAATGTTTTCATGAACAGGGAGTCTGCGCCCACAATAAAGGATGCGCTGTCGCCTTCTGCAAGCATCGCAAAGCCTTCTTCAATACCTCCCTTGTAGGTTGGCAATTCAAGTGGCACCATGACGGCTTGTCCTTGCTTGCGGGTGTCGAACAGGATCGAATCTTTTTCTGTGGCATATACCATGTCCATCACCAAAACATCACCAATGCGGGCCTTCTTGCCTTTCTCGTTTTGCTTGAAGAATTTGTAATGAAGCCCCGAGTCGCTTACACGGTAGCCGTCATACTTGGATTTGTTGCATGCCAGAAGGCAGGTTGCCGCAAGGGCGCTGAGGGTGATGATTCTGAACATCAGATGTTGTTTGCTGGGTGAGTTTTTAGTTGGAGGTCAAAAATAACCATTTTGTAAGGGCCTACAATCCCTGTGCTGCTTCCTTCTTTACCAAATGCAAGATTCCAGGGTATTATTATTTCAGCATGTGAGCCAAGGGGCATCGCCGACACGGCAATCTCCAGACCCCTTATCAGCTGGTTCTGTGTTCCGGGGGTGTATTCGAGATACTGACCGCGCAGGCCGGCATCATCAAAAACCCGGCCGTTCAGGAACCTTCCGGTATATAACAGGTTCAGGCGATGCGCTCCTGTTGGAAGCAGGGAG
>JBIIMV010000006.1:0-13254 GCA_044337805.1 Bacteroidia bacterium | reverse complement strand
GTCAGAAAAGTGAAAGAACAGTTTCTCTGGAAATATATAGCAGCCATGCATATCAGAGAATTTGAAAAAGTGCTGAGATAAACCCATGTATCAGGAACCTGCCTTAACCCAGCACGAGCCTATTGCCCGAAATCCGAGGGTGGTACTGCTCATTTTCCTTTCAGTCTTCATCAGCTCTATCACCTTCTTTAATAGTCCATTCGAAGGATACCTGCATTATATCATCTTTCTGATTCTGCTGCCCGGATTCTATTCTGCATTCGGCTTTCCAAAAGTGCCGCTGCAAATCCTCTCTCTCCCCTTCATCATCGGCATACTGGAAATTCTGGCCGGTAACAATACCGGTGCGCTCTTCTTTAAAATTTTTATCGGGGTGCTGCTCTCCTCAACCTTTTATTTCTACGTGATCAAGTATTTTGACGATGATGCCGTAACCATTTTTAAACTCTTTCTCTACGGATGTTATCTCACGGCCGTGCTTGGCATCATTCAGGTTATCTGCTTCAACCTTGGCATAGTACCCGGCTATAATTACCGCTGGCTGCTCAACAAATGGTCGGTAGTGCCCGGAGCAATCTGGGGCATTAGAATGAATTCACTGTATCCGGAAGCCAGCCAGTGCGCCATCATGCTCGGACCGGCAGCCTTCGTTACGATATATAACCTCATCTTTAGAACCGATCATTTCATTAGCCGTCGCAAAGGCATTGTGATTCTTATCGCCTTGTTCCTCACCACCTCCTCAACGGGTTTTATCGGATTGCTTTTCAGCATGCTCCTGCTGGCGATAAACTTTGCCCGTTTCGGAACCTTCCTGGCATTCGCCTCTGTTGGCCTCGGCATGGGATTTCTCCTCTACAATGGCATTCCCGAGGTGCAACGAAGGGTTGACAGCGCAGTTGGTTTGTGGGTAAACAATGACTTCTCCGTTGAAAATGTCAACTCCTCCAGCTTCGTACTTTATAACAATTTCCATATCGCCTTCACCAACCTCAAAGAAAACCCGCTCATGGGAACAGGCCTGGGAAGCCATGCCATTGCCTTTGACAAATATACCCTTACTAAGAGAGCCGGCATCCTTAATATCACCTTCAATAAATTTGATGCAAACTCCCTTTTTCTGAGATTGGTTTCAGAAACAGGATTGATAGGTATCACCCTGGCCATGATGTTTATCTTCCGCTTTCATGTCAGGAAATCAAAAGACCGCAGCGGCAAGGAGTTGTGGCTCATTTCCAATGCCCTGCTGGTCATCATTCTGATGTATCTTATTCGCCAGGGAAATTACTTTCTGAACGGATTTCCGCTTTTTGTGTGGCTGTATTATTATGTGTATCTGAAAAGTAAATCAAGTGAAGCGGAATCTCTGACCACTGAGTTTACTGAGCTTAATCATCAAAACGAAAATCCCCTTGTGCGGAATTAACGGTATAACAGGCTTAAACGATGCCAATCTGCTCACGAGCAGGCTGAAAGCAATGAACGGTGCCCTTGCGCACCGCGGTCCCGACGATGAAGGTGTTTTCATCTCCGAATGGTGCGGACTCGCTCAAAGAAGACTTTCTATCATTGACCTCTCTCAGGGTGGGCATCAGCCGATGAGCACCCCCGATGGAAGACTGAGCATTGCCTTCAATGGTGAGATATACAATTTCAAGGAATTGAAGTTTGAACTGCAACGTGTTAAACAGGGCGACACCACTCCTGCCTACATGTTCAGAACAAACTCAGACACTGAGGTGATTCTCGCTGCCTACCTGCGTTGGGGAGCAGAATGTGTGCATCACTTCAACGGCATGTTTGCCTTTGCCATCTGGGATAAGCAGAAACGCGAGGTTTTTATTGCACGCGATAGACTGGGAATAAAACCACTCTACCTTCATCATACGGGCAAAGAAATTATCTTCTCTTCTGAACTCAGAGCCCTGCTTGCATCGGGCATGGTAAAAGGAAAAATATCGCCCGAAGCCCTCAACGATTATCTCGCCTACCAGACGGTGCATGCCCCTGAATGTATTCTGAAAGATGTTGAGATGCTGCTGCCCGGTCACCGTATGTACATTCATGATGGCCACAAGGTCAGCACTGAAGCATGGTGGAAACTCTCCGATTTTAAACCCTCGGCAAAAAAGGATATTTCGGCAGAGGAGGCAAAAAAACAGGTACGCCATCTGCTGCTTAAAAGTGTGGAGCGCAGGCTTGTTGCTGATGTTCCCTTCGGCGCATTTTTATCAGGAGGCATTGACAGCAGTGCTGTGGTAGGATTGATGAGCGAGGTATCGCCCGGAAGCGTGAAAACATTTTCGGTAACCTTCGATGAAGAAGCTTTCAGCGAAGCAAAATATGCACGCATGGTTGCAGAAAAATTCAAGACAGACCACCATGAAATAAAACTCAAGCCCGAAGATTTTCGTGATGAGCTGCTCGATGCCCTGCATGCCATGGACCATCCGTCAGGCGATGGACCAAACACCTATGTGGTATCTAAAGCCACAAAGAATGCCGGTATCACCATGGCCCTGTCAGGGCTCGGTGGTGATGAACTCTTTGCAGGATACAGCATTTTCCCGAGAATGATGCAATACCGCAGGCTTCAATGGCTGGGCCTTATTCCTGCTCCATTGCGCAGCATGCCGGCCCTGGCACTCAAGACGCTGAAACCCGGTATTGCCACAGACAAGTTGTATGAATTGCTCTCTTTGCCGAATCCCAATCTCGCCTCTGCCTACAAGCTAAGCAGAAAGGTGCTGACAGGCAAACTGCAACAGACATTGTATCCCGCCTCTGCCTCCATGACAAACAGGGTTGAGGAAATTGCAGGCACTTTTAAACCGCACGCGGGCGGATTGCTGACATGGGTGAGCCAGGCTGAAATAAGTACATACATGCAAAATGTGTTGCTGCGCGATACTGACCA
This sequence comes from Bacteroidia bacterium, assembly GCA_044337805.1. GTDB lineage: Bacteria > Bacteroidota > Bacteroidia > UBA4408 > UBA4408 > JBEGML01. The sequence goes on along the minus strand of JBIIMV010000006.1, from coordinate 10,337 downwards.
GATGAGCATGGCCCATGCTTTGGAGGTTAGGGTTCCTTTTCTCGATTATACACTTGTTGAATATGTACTTCAGCTGCCGGATGCCATCAAAAATCCGCTTACGCCGAAAAAACTTCTGGTCGACGCACTCGGCAATCTCCTGCCGCCCGAAATTGTAAACCGCCCGAAAATGGGATTTACACTGCCCTGGGAATCATGGATGAAAAATGAACTGAAAGGCCTTTGCGAAGAAAAACTGAAAAGCCTCGGACAGAGAGGCCTCCTCCATGCACCTGTGCTGGACGCCATGTGGAAAAGATTTCTAAAAGGTGACCCCGCAGTATCATGGTCAAGAATTTGGTACCTCGTGGTGCTGGCGTTCTGGCTCGATAAACAGAATATCAATGGCTGAACGTAAAAAGATCCTTGTTTTTATGGATTGGTTCCTTCCGGGTTTTAAAGCCGGCGGACCGATACGTTCCTGTGCCAACCTTATTGATCACCTCTGGGAGAAATTCGATTTTTATGTGGTAACGCGTAACACGGATTATTTTGATCCTGAACCGTATAAAGACATTGTTCCCGGTCAGTGGGTAAATGCTGACGGTAAATACAAAGTCTTGTATCTGAGCGAAGAACAAATTGTTGCCCCGCGCTTTGCTGAACTGCTCGACAGTGAGGCATGGGAAGCCGTTTACCTGAACAGCTTCTTTAGTCCGGCATTCGCTATTCTGCCTCTCCGCCTCCTTAAAAAAAGACCTCATCTGAAAGTGGTTCTTGCTCCGCGCGGCATGCTGGCTCCGGGTGCTCTTGCCGTGAAAAAATGGAAGAAGAAAGCCTATATGTGGTATGCCCATATCGCAGGCTTATACGACAGGCTCATTTTTCAGGCTACTTCTGATGAGGAGAGTGCCCACATCAGACATTTCTTTCCCGACAATGAAATTCGGTTTGCCCCCTCCTTGCCAAGAAAGTTTCAGCAACATGCTGCGCCGGGGCAGCGTAAGGGCCCATTGAAAGTTCTTACCGTAAGCAGAATTGCCAAAGAAAAGAATGTGCTCGGTGCTGCTCAGGCACTGGCTCAGGTGAATGCAGAGATTGAATGGACCCTCGCCGGGCCGGTTTATGATACTGCCTACTGGACCGAATGCAAACGTGTGACAGAAGGCTTCCCGCGGAATGTGCGCTTCAATTATTATGGTCCTGCCGATGCGGAACAACTAAGCCTTCTTTTATCTCAACATGACCTTTATTTTCAGCCCACCTTCGGAGAAAATTTCGGACATGCCATACTCGAAGCCCTGAGCAACGGGCTCCCTGTGCTTATTTCCGATAAAACACCATGGCGTAATCTGAGAGAGAAACAGGCAGGACTGGATTTATCGCTGAATCACTTACAGCTTATGGTGGATGCCATCAACAATTTTGCCTCAATGCCTGAAAGTGAGTTCAGCAGGTGGAGAGAGGGCGCATTAAAGCTGGGAATGAGTCGGTTGAATGACGATGGTGCGCTGGAAGCCAATTACAGGCTTTTCCAATAGTTATAACGGTTATTTACGAAGTTGCTCCAGCACAAAGGCTGCCCTCGAAGGAGCATCGCTGAGGGGAACCTCAGCACAATGATAACCAAGTTTAAGATATTGCTTCTTAATGGCTTCGTGAATCTGAACGGCAAGTTCAAAACTCTCTTTGCGCTCGCTGTCGTTGCGGAAAATTTCAGGCCAGGGCGGAGTAAGGAATACAGTTTGGTGATAGCGTTGCTGCCGACAAGAGGCTTCGAGCTCAGGCCAAAGGTCCATACCGGCGAGTTCCAGGTAGGCAGCAATATCGGGAATACCACGGTCGTAAAATACGGGCCCGGAGACAGTACCGAAAAACTGCTCCAGACGACGCCCGAACACCACTTCACTGAAACCGCGCAAATCTATCCATGGCAGAAGAGCACCACCCCGCTGCATTTGCTCTTGTATGATTTCACGTGACGATTCATGCACGCAGCAGAAACCCGATTTCTCCAACTCAAGGATGAGGGTGGTTTTTCCGAAACCGGGTCCTCCGGAAATGATAATTCTCTCTTCAGAAAGCATTGCGTTGGCAAATATGGTGAAAGCCTACATAACCCCCTTTGCGGAAAATAAAAAAAATGTACTTTTGCAGTCCCTTTTGGCGGGGTAGCTCAGATGGTTAGAGCGTAGGATTCATAACCCTAAGGTCACGGGTTCAACTCCCGTCCCCGCTACTACAAAGCCGCCATAGTGCGGCTTTTTTGCTGAAAATTCATTTCTTTGTAAAAATCACAACAGGTGTCAACAATTATTCAGGTTGAGGGATTGAGCAAATTGTACCGGTTGGGAAATACCGGAACAGGAACCATTTCTCATGACCTTAATCGCTGGTTCTCTCGCCTGAGGGGTAAAGAAGACCCCTTTGCAAAAGTGGGTGCAGAAAACGACCGCACCGGTGCTTCCGATAACCCTTATGTATGGAGCCTCAAAGACGTTTCTTTCGAGGTGCAGCAGGGAGATGCCATTGGCATCATCGGAAGAAATGGCGCAGGCAAATCAACCCTGCTCAAAGTTTTGTCAAGAGTGACTTCGCCCACGTCGGGAACAATAAAAATCGGAGGACGCGTAGCAAGTCTGCTTGAGGTAGGAACAGGATTTCATCCGGAACTTACCGGCAGAGAAAACATCTTCCTCAATGGTGCCATTCTGGGAATGCGCAAAAGCGAAATAAACAGCAAACTCGAGGAGATTGTTGATTTTGCCGGGGTGAAACGCTATCTCGATACTCCCGTGAAAAGATATTCCTCAGGGATGTATGTCCGCCTCGCTTTCGCAGTGGCCGCTCATCTGGAACCGGAGATTCTTATCGTGGATGAGGTCTTGGCGGTGGGCGACGCTGAATTCCAAAAGAAATGCCTTGGTAAAATGCAGGATGTTTCTAGAAATTCAGGTCGCACGGTGCTCTTTGTTTCTCATAACATGGCCGCTGTAAAGTCGCTCTGCAACAAGGGTATCATCCTTTCTCACGGGAAAGTGGATTTCCAGGGTAGCTCAGCAGATTGTGTGAACCGATATATGAGCTCCGGACAGGAAAACGATGCTCATTACCTGGCATCAGGCCCCGAGAAGGCCTTTCAGGAAATTGCCATTACCGACATTGAAGCAAAGCAACGTAAAGCCTTTGGTTTTGAAGAGTCTGTTGTGCTGAATCTTCGTCTCGGCGCCTCTGTGCGGCAACTGCAACAACAAGGCTATGTGGTGGGTTTCAGGGTTAAAGATAAAATGGAGAGAATCGTGTTCACCGACATGGCCTTGCTCAGCGACGCTTCAAAAATACATTTCAGTAACGATGGTGCGGTAGCTCAATATACCATTCCCGCCGGTATCCTCGTCCCCAGCATCTATAACATCACGGTTGCCCTGAGTCTGCCCAACCAAAGTATTGTAGAATATATTGAAGATGCCGTTGCCTTTGAGATTGAGGAAACCGGCTCTGATTTTTTTCAATACAAGGGCGTCGATTATGGCTGTGTCATCATTAAAGGAACCTGGAAGTGAAAAAACTCTTTGTCGCTCTCTTTCATACCATTCTGAGAAAAACCTCTGCACAGGTTCTGATTGCCTCTCTTCAGCGCGAAGACCACCTCAGGGAACTGAACCGCAACTGCAACTGCAAGGGAACTTTCTACCCCGATGCCCAGGTGCACAACATGCCGGGAAATGCCTCTCTCATCAATATCGGTAAAGACAGTCACATCAGAGGAATACTGGTGATCTTTAAATATGGCGGAAAGATTGAAATAGGTGAAAATGTTTACCTCGGCGAAGGCTCGCGTATTTGGTCGGGCGAATCGGTAAAGGTGGGTAACAATGTTCTCATCTCTCATCATGTTACCATCGTTGATACCAACTCTCATGAACTTGATTACCGCGTAAGGGCTGAGAGATCGAGAGACCTTCTCAAAAACGGACCATGGAAGACCAAGGGTGAAATTCTTTCTGCTCCGATTGTTATAGAAGATGATGTTTGGATTAGTTTTAATGTCTCTATCCTGAAAGGTGTTACCATCGGCAGAGGCTCTATCATTGGCGCCGGCGCCGTGGTTACAAAATCTGTTCCCCCTTTCAGCATGGTTAAAGGTCCGGCTGCCCATGCTGTACCTCTGCCTGATCAGTTAAACCGTCCTTAACATTTCTCTGCTGACGTGGCATAAATTGAGTTTATTTGGCATATTTGTCCTATGGATCCATCAGGTTTTCTGAAAGGGAATGAACGGGCAACTGTGACGGCGCGCATTGAATCAGCATCAGAAGTAAGATTATTGTCAGTGGATCAATCTTCTCTTCAGTCAGGATGTAACACCCGGTGGCTCCTCTTTTCCGTATACCCTTCAAAAGGCTCTGGTAAGACACATGCATCTGATACAGGTGTGTTCATGAATACGCTCGCAATGAATACCTCCTCTGACCTCCACCTGAGAAATACGGAATGTGAAGAAAGACTTGATGGCATGTTTGGCATGTTGAATATGAATGATTCCGAAACCGTCTTTTGTTCCCGTTACACCATCCTGCATCAAAAAATAAAAACGGAATTTTCATCAAACCCAACATTCAGGTCTCAAACAGCAAGAAGCCAAAACCAATACGCTACAACCCACTGCCTTGTTATCCTTGATACGGAATGCGGAAAAAAACCAATGCAACGCAGATGAATAAAACCTGGGAAGAAACCATACAGCATATCAGAAGCCGTCAGGAATTTGCTGCCCTCGTGCATGATGCCTATCTCGGTGCAGACCTAAAGGACAATGTTGAACGTTTCCGTCAGGGAGAAGAATTTATTGCCAGCCAGGAAATACTGAGGCCATGGCTGAAACACAAGTCACATATTGCCGATATCGGATCAGGAAATGGCATCAGTGCCATTGCCTTCGCCATGCTGGGCCACCAGGTTAGCAGCATAGAACCCGATCCCAGCGATACCATTGGCGCAGGAGCACAAAAATGGCTGGCCGGTGAATATGGCCTGCACAATTTTCAGGTTTTTGAATGTTTCGGTGAAGCACTTCCCCTGCCTGACGAAGCATTCGATGTGGTTTATATCAGACAGGCCATGCATCATGCTCACGACCTCAGGAAATTTATTGCCGAAGCCGCACGCCTGCTCAAAAAGGGTGGCGTACTCTTTACCGTGAGAGATCATGTTGTTTTTGATGAGGCAGATAAACAGCATTTCCTGAATGAACATCCCCTCCACAAGTATTACGGTGGAGAAAATGCCTTCACTCCGGCAGAATACCGCGAGGCCATCGCCGCAGCAGGACTTTCCCTCATTCGTGAATTCAGGTATTACGATACCCCCGTGAATTATGCCCCTGCAACATCAAAGGAACTGGAGGCCAAAGCAGCATCCATCATACGGCAACGCAAGACAGCACTGAAAAGCAAGCTTGGACCACTTGCGGCTTTGCCCTTTGTCTTCGACATGTACAACAGGCTTCTTGAAAAAAGAGGCTTCCCTGTATTAGATGAACGCATGGTCGCCGGAAGGCCTTACTCCTATCTCGCACGAAAGTGATGATGAAAAAAATGCTCGTCATAGGGGCCGATGGATTTATCGGCAGTCATTGCATCCGCTTCTTTGCAGAAAAGGAATGGGATGTGTGGGGCGCGGATATTCATCCGGCTAAGCTGTCGAAGCGATTTCTCATCGATGCTTCCAGGCCCGACTTCCAGCATATCTTCGGAGGTACCGATTTCGATGTATGCATCAATGCATCCGGTAGTGCCAACGTAGGTTACTCCCTTCAGCATCCGGACCATGACTTTGACCTGAATGTGGCGAATGTGAACCGACTCATCTCAGCCATCTACAAATACAATCCCGGATGCGCCTTTGTCAACTTTTCAAGCGCCGCGGTATACGGTAATCCACAAAGCCTGCCCATTTCAGAATCTCAGCTGCCTGCACCGGTTTCGCCCTATGGCTTTCATAAACTGCAAAGTGAATACCTCCTTAAGGAATACCATCGCTTCTTCGGTCTTAAAACCATCAGCCTGAGAGTGTTTTCGGCCTATGGTCCCGGACTTAGAAAACAGCTCTTCTACGACCTCTATCAAAAGCTGAAACATGCCGATGAAGTTGATCTCTTCGGCACCGGAAACGAAAGCCGTGACTTCATCTATATTGAAGACCTGCTGCATGCGGTGGATTGTGTTATCAGCCGCGGCAAACTCGATGGAGAAGCTGTAAATGTGGCCTCAGGAAACGAAGATACCATCGCGAATGTTGCGGCCGTCTTTAATGAAGCAATGGGAGGCAGCAAAAAAATCCGCTTTAATGGTCAGATTAAACAAGGCGACCCCCTGAACTGGCGGGCAGATATTTCACGAATCTCCGCATGGGGATTTAAACCGGTTTACAATATCCGTCAAGGAATTCCCCCTACGGCACAATGGCTGAAAGAAAACGTGTAGGAATCATCTTTTCCTATCAGGAAAAATGGGTGGCCGGGGCCTACTATATTCTGAACCTGGTCCATGCTCTGAATACGCTTCCCGATGCGGAAAAACCTCATATCACTGCCTGCATTGAAAATGATTCCGATAAAGCACATCTGCTCGATACCGGATATCCCTACCTGAGTTTTGAATTCGTAGGCAAGCCAAGGCCACTGCCACTGAGGGTGCTCAACAAAATGCTGAGCGCTGTTACGGGTAGACATTTTTTTCCCTACGGACTCTCACCCGGCTGTGCAGATGCCTTTTTTCCATATTTGCCTAAATCCGAACTCTCCAGAATACCTGTCGAGAAACAGATACACTGGATTCCTGACTTTCAGGACAGCCGCATGCCCTTTTTCTTTCCTCAACATGAACTTGATCTGAGAAGTAAGAGGAACAATAGCATTGCCGCATCTCCCGTGCGGGTTGTGTTTAGCAGTCACGATGCTGAAAAAGATTTCCACACCTATTACCCGATTCAGCAAACAAAAAATTATGTGGTGCACTTTGCTGTAACACATCCGGATACGGCTAATGTTTCTGAACCGGAAATTCGAAAGAAATTTCAGCTTCCGGAAAAATGGTTGTTTTCACCCAATCAATTCTGGCAACATAAAAACCACCCTGTCATCATACGTGCCCTTGCAAAGCTTCGGGAAAGAAATGTCTTGCCCCATGTTGTCTTCACAGGGAAGGAGGATGATTTCCGCAATCCCGGCTATGCCGGGGAGGTAAAAAAACTCGCTCTGCAACTGGGAGTTTCTGAACAATGTCACTTCCTTGGATTTATCGACCGCGCCGAGCAACTGTGGCTCATGAAAAATGCTGAGGCTGTTATTCAGCCCAGTCTCTTTGAAGGTTGGTCAACAGTGGTTGAAGATGCAAAGGCACTGCAAAAGCCGGTCATACTATCCGACATTCCCGTGCATCGCGAGCAAATGAACCGTGGTGTTGTGTTCTTTGATCCCGCCTCTCCTGAATCGCTGTCTGCCGCTGTTGAACATTTTTTTCAGAACCGGGCAAGTGTGATGCCGGCAGACTACCACGAGGATGTGCTGGCCTTCGGACGTAACTTTATGAAACTGCTGTAGGGCGGTTTAGTTTTTCTCCAGCGTGGCAGAAAGGCCGCGCCTCAAAAGCTCACGTTTCATTGGCACCAGCTTCTCTGCCGAACCATTTTTCACTTCACAGTATCCACGGTAGTGTACCAAATAAGTGCACTGTTCCGCCTGAACAGGCTCGTGGTCACATACCTCAATCAGACTATTAATTACAAAGTCGAAGGTGTTGTAGTCGTCGTTATGCAGAACCAGGGTGTGGGGCGGCATAACATCTTCCTCAATCAGTTCTAATACCTCAGTGTCAATCTCGGGTTGCAACAGGTGATGGTGCTTCATGAAACTTTGTTTAAGGGGTTATTATCTTTCAAGCTTTCTTGCTTCTTCAAGGCTTATTCTTTTTCCGTTGTTGTATGGTGCAACAAATGCATCCGTGATGCCCTGTGCCTGCACCTCAGACTTTACTTTCTCAGCAGAGGCATAATCTTTGAACTTTCCGACGCTGTAAATGGTTAACCCGTCGTCGGTCTTTCCTGCACTTATTCCCATTGCAGCAATGCTAAGGAACTTATTCATCATCTCTACGGGTACTTCTTTTCTGAATGCCCCGATTTGCACCTTGTATTCGATGTTGGCAGGCATGGAAGAGACATTGTTTTCCGGTCTCGCTGTTTCAGGTTTAACGGGATCTATGGCGGGCTGCACGGTCTCTTTCGCAGGAGATTCGGCGACACGATTGGTGCCGGCAGGAAGGACGCGAAGCTGAGATGGCATCCTGTTCATGTCGTCGCGCTCAATAAAGACAGACTGCCCGTTTTTGGCTACCAGGCCGCCAGCCTCTGTCATGCTCACCCGCTTGCCTTCGAAATAGGCTGTTACGAAGGCATCACTGATGCCGATTTCTACCGCACGGTTCTTAGCCTTCACTGCATCCGGCATGTTGTTGTACACTCCGGTGGCATATCGGTATAATCCTTTTGCCGTACGATCATAATACAAAGGCTGTATGTTGAATAATTGTCCGGCTGTTACAGGTCTGCTGTAAACGCCTACCTGCACCGTGTATACCAGTCCCTTCACTACCTCAAATCCTTTCTGAGGCAAGGTGGCGCCTGCGGCAATTTCTTTTACACTCACATTGGAGTTTGCCTCTGTTGAAATTTCATTTTTGTCAGCCGTAGCAGCAACATTGTTATTTCCTGCAACCCGCTGTTCGGATCCGGCATTGTTTCCTGCCAATGCATCCGTTGAACAATCACCGCCCTGGCGCTCGTACTCTCTTGCCTTGCTGACTGAAATTCTCACTCCGTTGCAATAGGCAACAATAAAGGCGTCTTTATAACCCAGCCCGTTTAAGGTCTGTCTGGCTCCGGAGGCCTCATTGAATGCCACAAACAATCCTGCCGTGTAGCGAATCAGGTTGCCCTTCTTTTCTCCTGCTACCGGAGTAATACCTCCAAAGGCATCATCTGAGACCGGACGATTAAATGCACCGATCTGAACCTTATACACAATGCCGCCGGGCAGTTCAGGATTCATAGGTATTTTGTCACCGGCACCATAACCTGCGCCGGAGGTGGAGAATTTAACTGCCTTGCCGGTAAACAAGACAGCACTGCGGCTTTTCTTTCTTGAATTTTGAGGTGTATTGGCAGCGACGCTGTTTTTACCTTCTGTTCCGGATGACGTTAGCGGGGATCCAGCTGTTGTTTCCTGCGTAAAGACCTCTTGAACAAATACTCCTGCATATACATCCTTTATTTGGCTTGCTGCTTTTACATCCATTCCGGACAATAATGCGGCTGCCTCTTCCTCTTTCTTTTTTATTTCTGCCTGTTTAGGCTGGGCAGCAGTCTGCAAAGATTCTGCCTTCTGTCGGGCCTCCACCTCCATTACCTGCAAAGCTTTGGCTTCCTCAACAAGTCGCTTTCTTTCTTTCTTCTTCTCTATCGCCGCCTGCTCAAGCTTATTGTTATACTGAACGTAAAGAGTGTCGGCCTCTGCCTTTGCCAGTTCAGCCGCCTGACGTTCGGGCTGTGCCTGGGCCTTCAATGCAGATATGTCGTTCATCAATGTCTCATACTGCTTGTAAGGCTCCGTGGCTTTGATATCGTCTGCGCTGGGTCCTTTCTTCACTTCCTGCACAACAGAAGGTTGAACGGAATCAACAATAGTTGCTTGCCTGTTGTCGCCTTTGGCTTGCGTTTCAGGGTTTGCTTCCTTCACAACAGCCTCCTGCTTCTTTCCGGCAGTGGTCGCCTGCTCAGCAGCATCAACAGGACGGGCAGTTGAAGTTTCCTTAGCGTTTGATTTAGCTGCAGTGGTCGCAGCAGCCTCTGCTGCCTCTTTTTCAGTTTTGCGGGCAACTTCATCTTGAGTGGCAGACTCGTTTGCTTTCTGTTTATTAACCCCGTCAGAGGCCGCAGTCTCCTTCTTCTTCTCAGAGACAAGATCAGCCTCAGGTGATTCTGAGGAGATCACCGATCCGGCACCTTTCGCAGCCACCACAGGCACATCCGGAACAATATTTTCGTAAGACATTAAGTAAGTACGACGCTTTTCCGCAGGCAGGGTTTCCGCAAAAGCATCAGCCTTACGCTGAGACTGAATAGACTCGTAAAACTTCAATCCGGAGAGTGAGGCCACAGAGTCAGACTGCATCCGCTTGCTTCTTGCCTCATTGTCGAATTCAATGGCCTTAGCTGCTGCTTCTTTCTGCTGCTTCTTGCTCTTCTGTGCAGCAGCAAACTCAAGCATATCCTCAGAACGCTGTTGTGCATTGTCGGCA
>JBIIMV010000235.1:0-3708 GCA_044337805.1 Bacteroidia bacterium | reverse complement strand
CAGTTCTGCAATTGCTTTTTTCAGACGTGCAGAAGAAGGAGAAACAAAAGGAAGGTAAACTTTTACGAGTTTACCTTCTTTGTTAATGAGAAATTTTTGAAAGTTCCAAATTGGCTTTGAGAAAGTTACTCTGCCTGCATCAGGAGATGACAGCCATATGAAAACCGGATTGGCACCATGGCCTCTGACCTTAGACTTAGCAAATACCGGGAACGACACACCATAATCAGAACTACAGGAAACCAGGATTTGCTTGTTGCTTAATGGTTCCTGGCCTCCAAAATCGGCAGAAGGGAAAGCAAGTATTTCAAGACCGGAGGCGTGATACTCGTCGTAAAGTTTCTGCAACTCGCCGTACTGGGGTGCAAACCCACAACCAGAGGCAGTATTGACGACTAAAACCACCTTGCCTTTTAAACTTTGAAATTCAAATGTGGAGCCATCAACTTTGTCCAGCTCCAATTGATGAAACCCACTCGGGTTAGTAGTTGATAAGATGGTGGAAACGGTGAGCATCAGCAGATGAAAAAGCATATCACTGAAACAAGCAGAACAGGAAAAAGTTCAGTATTACCAACTTCCGCCTGCACCACCACCGCCGAAGCTTCCACCACCAAAGCCACCAAAGCCACCTCCACCGAAGCCCCGGCCCGAGCTTCTGCCAAAACCACCACCGAAGCCGCTGCCAAAGCCGCCCCAAAATACAGGACCGGAGTGAGAAATTGTTCTGCCACCGCCCGGTCCTCCAAACCTGGAAATGATCATCAGCAGGAAAAAGACAATTGCCAGAATGATGATCCATTTGAAGGGACGTGATGCCTTGGGGGCTGATTCATTTTCCGCTTTGTACTGACCCGATAATCGGGCGATCATTTCATTAACGCCCTGATCAAGACCACCGAAAAAATTACCTCTGGAAAACTCAGGAACGATGGTATTGCTTACAATTCTTTTGGCAACAACGTCCGGAATATAGGATTCAACCCCATATCCTGTGGCGATAAAGATTTTACGATCCTTGACAGCTACCAGAACCAGAATGCCGTTGTCTTTTTCCTTATTCCCAATACCCCATTTTTCTGCTATCTGAAAAGCAAAATCAGCGATTTCCCAACCGGCCAGTTCAGGAATAATAACAATTGCAATCTGTGTAGAAGTTGAATCATTGTAGGCCCGGAGTTTATTTTCAAGTTTGTCGGCAGAAGGTTTATCCAGCAGAGCAGCAAAATCGTTTACAAGTTGCGGTTTTGCGGGTTTTTCGGGAATAGGTGGTAAAGCAAATGATGCTCCATAGCCGAGCAAAGCCACAAAAAAAACCAGAACAGGACGGAGCATTAAAGAATCAGGAAATCGTAATGTCATTGGGGAGTTCGTCCTGATTAAATCCTTCAGAGGGAAAATAGATTTTTAATTTTTCACCGGTATCGGTCACTGCCTTTTTAAGGCCTTCGAAGAATTTATTTTGAGAAAAATGCGAGATGATGGTTTGCAATTCCCTGTCCCAGAAATCCTGACTCACCAGGTTATGAATAGCTTCATCACCAACAATGGCAACCTTGCGGGAATCGAGCGCAATATAAATGAGTACGGCATTACGATTTTGGGTTTTTTCCATTCCCAAATGGAGAAATACACGTTTTGCCCTAGCCAGGACGTCACCGGAGCAACGACGGTCAAAATGGACCCGAATTTCTCCAGTTGTTCCGGCCTCAGCCTGAGCAATTACTTGCACAAGCTCATTTTCCTCAGCAGGTGAAAGGGGGTGCGTCATCAAAACTGCACTGCAGGGGCTTTTTCTGAACCGGCCATAGCCTTAAAGTATCCCTTTTTATCAAAACCAAACAATCCTGCGATTAGGTTTCGAGGAAACTTACGGATGAATACGTTATAGTCCTGAACCATTTCGTTGTACTTTCTTCTTTCGGTGGCGATACGGTTTTCGGAGCCTTCCAGTTGATCCTGCAATCCCAAAAAATTTTGATTTGCTTTGAGGTCCGGGTAATTTTCCACACTGACGAGTAAACGAGACAGAGCAGACGAAAGGCCATCCTGTGCCTGCTGAAATTTTGCAAGAGACTCGTCGTTAAGATTTTCAGGTGAAATTTTCACAGAGGTAGCCTCAGCCCTGGCCTTCATCACAGCCTCCAGGGTAGATTTTTCAAAATTTGCAGCACCTTTAACGGTATTAACGAGATTTGGAATAAGATCGGATCGTCGTTGATACACATTTTCGACCATAGACCATTGAGCAGAAACCTTTTCTTCGTAAGTGACCATACTGTTGTAGGAACCGGAGAAAAAGGAGTAGAGCAAAATCAGTGTGAGAACGAGCACACCGATTACAATTAATTTTTTTGAAATTTTCATGCGAGAATGATTCGTTGCAAAGTTAAGCAACTAAACAATCCTTACCTCATGAATTCGGTGAATTGGAACTACAACTCCTCCTTTAAGGATGATACGTGTATCTGTGGTAGCCCAAATGGTAGTATTCACTTCCTTAATTCCATCGGCATCACTGAAGACAACGACTATTTTATTGTGCTCCACATTACCCAGAGTTGTGGCTTTCTCAAGATCATGATGCCGTTGTTTTCTTTCCTGTTCTGAAGACAGGACTTCATCTTTAGGGAAGGTAAGTCCGCTGATTTTTTCTTTGTCGATTGATTTGGGTTTGAGTAAAGCCTTGTCCATTATTGATTCATTAAATAACACTGTCTCTATACGAAGAAAAAGAGAACAGGTTTCCAAAAAATAATCAGGAAAAAAACCAGGAGAATACCTGGTCATTTTCGTTTTCGGAGTGCAGAGATTTTGTAAGAGAGAAGAAGCCGGGGACGGCAAGGATGGCATTCTGCTCATCGCAAAATACCGGCCAGGCGGCACGAATCCATGGATGAATAGCCTCCTTATGTAAAGTTTTGAGCAGAGATTTTTCAACACCATCAGGAAAGATGAGTTTTTGCCCCTGCACAGGCGTTTTTATGCTTATTACGGCTGCATTTGGAAGAGAGAAAGAAGGCATTCCTGCTTTTTTTCCGCGGATGAAACTGAAGTTTCCGAAAGAAAAAAAATCAGGAAGCCCATTCTTGAATACGTTTGTTGGGAGAGATACTGACTTCGCACGATAAAAAATCAAAGATTTATAGACCATTACATCGTGGTATTTACCGAAGAAACAGGCTCCAGAACGTCCTACTCTGAGGGCTTTTATCAGGTCTTTCCACTGAACGCCACTTAGGTTCCATTCAGGGAAAAGCCTTAGCCCCATTGCATCGGGGTGAGGAGCAGCGAGCAATTCCGACGGATCATACAATTGGAATGGCCCACATTCATGGACAAAGGACAGCCTCCATTTTTCAATCAGGAAATGAAAATTTTCCCACTCAGAAGAAACCTGGAGGGCGGACTTACTGAGACCACTTTTAAGTCCGGGAACAGATTTTTCAAGTTCCGGCAAAATGGTGTTACGGAAGATGTTGCGGGTATATTTATCTGACCGGTTAGATTGGTCTTCGCGCCATGCCAATCCTCTCAACTGAGCATAATTAAGAATTGCCTTTTTATTGATATTAAATAGAGGCCTGATGATATAAGATCGGGAAACCGGAATACCCTTGAGGCCGGAGATTCCAGCCCCTCTGAAGAGATTCATGAGCACTGTTTCGGCGATATCATCAGCGTGATGAGCAGTAAAAACAGCTTTAA
>JBIIMV010000234.1:0-3720 GCA_044337805.1 Bacteroidia bacterium | reverse complement strand
GCACTCAATAAAGCCGGTGCCGATGCCGTTAAAGTTGGAATTGGTCCCGGGTCTATCTGCACTACCCGTGTGATCGCTGGCGTTGGTGTGCCGCAGCTTACTGCCATCCATGATGTTGCTCAGGCAATAAAAACCTCAGGAGTGCCACTAATCGCCGATGGTGGTATCCGCTATACAGGTGATGTGGTGAAAGCCCTTGCCGCCGGAGCAGGATCTGTCATGATGGGTTCATGGTTCGCAGGGGTCGAAGAATCACCGGGCGAAACAATCATCTTCGAAGGAAGAAAATTTAAGGCTTACAGAGGCATGGGCTCTATTGAAGCGATGCAACAAGGCTCTAAAGACCGCTACTTTCAGGATGCTGAAGACGATATTAAAAAACTTGTTCCTGAAGGTATCTCCGGCAGGGTTCCCTACAAAGGTCTGCTATCAGAAGTTATTTATCAGCTCATCGGCGGCTTACGCGCCGGTATGGGTTACTGCGGCGCAAAAAATATCGCCGCTCTGCAAAAAGCTTCTTTCATCAGAATAACCAATGCAGGTGTCAAAGAATCGCATCCGCACGATGTCATGATAACCCGCGAAGCTCCCAACTACAGCACCCGTCAATGAAAAATAACCGTATCTGCCAGCTCTTTGGTATTGAATATCCTCTTGTGCAGGCCGGCATGATTTGGTGCAGCGGCTGGGAACTTGCAGCAGCGGTTTCGAATGCAGGCGGACTCGGTATCATCGGTAGCGGATCCATGTATCCGCACATTCTGGATGAACAACTCTCAAGATGTAAAGCAGCTACCAATAAGCCTTTCGCCGTTAATGTTCCCCTCCTCTACCCTAATGTTCAGGAACATATCGATCTTATCGTCAAACATAAAGTTCCCGTCGTCTTTACTTCTGCCGGCAATCCCGGCACATGGACTTCCTTCCTCAAGGAAAAAGGTATCACGGTGGTGCATGTGGTATCCAATACCAAGTTTGCACTCAAAGCCCAGCAGGCAGGCGTAGATGCTATCGTTGCAGAAGGCTTCGAAGCAGGTGGACACAATGGCCGTGAAGAAACCACCACGCTATGCCTCATCCCCCAGGTAAGAAACGTCACCCATCTGCCCCTGATTGCCGCCGGCGGTATTGCCTCAGGCTCGGCCATGGCGGCCATGTTCTGCCTCGGTGCTGAGGGTGTACAACTCGGAAGCCGTTTCGTTGCATCGGCAGAGTCTTCTGCTCATCTGGCTTTCAAAAATAAGGTCATCGATGCCAAAGAGGGCGATACCATTCTAACGCTGAAAGAACTTACGCCTGTTCGCCTCATCAAAAACAAATTCTTCGAGACGCTTCAACAAGCCTATCAGCAAGGCGCCGGTAAAGAGGAACTCAGTCAGCTGCTGGGCAAAGGAAGAGCCAAGAAAGGTATGTACGAAGGCGACCTTGACAATGGAGAGCTTGAAATTGGCCAGGTCGCTTCCATGCTGAACGAAATACTTCCTGCCGCAGAAATCGTAAGCAGACTGATGCAGGAATTTTCTGATTGCCTGAACCGCATGGCTGTGCTCAAAGAATCGCTCTGAAATCTTGCCAAAGGGTGCTTCACTCTCTTCTCTGAAAGAAAATCCTGCTATCCGCGCCTCTCACTATCCGCTTAACGCAAAAAAAAATAACACTGCTCCATTTAGCAGGATTTTTTTGTAACAAAGTTCTCTTCCCTGTTGAGTATCCTTATGAAGGCTGCTGAAAACTTTAGCGCAAAAAGCTATCCTCACTGTTGAGCCAATTAATTACTTTGCACCATGATTCATTTTGAAAAATTTAAACTATCCAACGGACTCAATGTCATCGTTCACGAGGATAATTCTACACCTATTGCCTGCATAAATATTCTTTATCATGTTGGTGCACGCGATGAAAATCCGGAACATACCGGCTTTGCCCACCTTTTCGAACACCTTATGTTCGGAGGCTCGGTGAACATTCCCAATTACGACCAGCCGCTTCAGATGGCGGGAGGAGAAAACAATGCCTTTACGAATAACGATTTTACCAACTATTACCTCACCCTGCCGGCCGAAAACCTCGAAACAGGTTTCTGGCTTGAAAGCGACCGTATGCTTAGTCTCGCGTTCTCAGAGAAAAGTCTGGAGGTACAGCGAAATGTTGTTATGGAAGAATTCAAGCAACGCTACCTCAATCAACCCTATGGTGATATCTGGCTGCTTCTGAAACCACTGGCCTACAAGCATCACCCCTACCGCTGGAATACCATCGGAATGGAATTGTCGCATATTGAAAATGCCCACATGCAGCAGGTCAAAGATTTTTTCTCCACATGGTACCACCCTTCCAACGCCACGCTCGTGGTCGCAGGTCCGGTTAAGACGGATGAGATAAAAAATCTCAGCGAAAAATGGTTCGGAACAATTCCCGCTAAACAACAACCCATTCGAAACCTGCCAAAAGAGCCCGCACAGACGGAAGCCCGCAGCCTGACGGTCGAACGAAATGTTCCTTCAAGCGCGCTTTATATCGCTTTTCCCATGTGTGAAAGAATGCACGAAGACTACCACAGCTACGACCTTCTTTCAGACATCATGGGTAATGGAGCATCCTCAAGGCTCTATCAAAGCCTGGTGAAAGAACAAAAACTCTTCATCGAAGCAGGCGCCTTTGTATCAGGTGACCACGACCCCGGCCTTTGGGTCTTTTCAGGAAAACTCTCGCAAGGGGTGAGTATGGAAACCGCCGAAAAAGCAGTCTGGAAAGAATTACAAAATATGGCAGAAAATGGTCCCGGTGATGATGAACTCACACGTGTACAGAATAAAGTTGAAAGCCTTTATGCCTTTGGCAATATGAATGTGCTTAACAAAGCAATGAACCTCGCCATATTCGAATGGCTGGGAGACGCCTCGATGGTAAACGATGAAACGGCAAAATACCGGGATGTAAACGCAAAAAAAATTCATCGTATTGCAGCAAAAACATTCCTGCCTGAATATTCCAACACCCTCCGTTATTTATCCGCATCCAATGCTTGAAAGAACCCTGCAGCCCGCATTCAGCAATGATTTTCGTATCCCTTCATTGCAACATCAATCTTTTAAAACCTCTCACGGTGTTCCGGTATTTCTCTTCAAGGCCGGCTCAGAAAATGTGCTGAAAATGGAGTTTGTGTTCAACGCAGGTCACATTCAGGCAGGTAATGGCAATATCGCCGGGGCCTGCAATGTTCTGATGCGCGAAGGCACCAAACACCGCAATGCAAAAGAAATCTCTGAAGCGCTCGATTATTATGGCTCCTACTACGAAAATGAAGCCTCCCGCGATCGCGCCTCGGTTTGCCTGTACTCACTCTCCAAACATGTAAAAAATACGTTGCCTGTGCTGCTTGAGGTGCTCAATGAACCCTCCTTTCCGGAAAAAGAGGTGCAGCTCTATAAAGACAATCTTACCCAAAAACTCAGGGTTAACATGAAAAAGATTGATTTCGTGGCCCGACAAAAATTCCCATCTCTGATCTTTGGTGAAGAACATCCCTATGGAATTCAGCAGTCAGAACAAGGCATTGCTGAAATACAAAAAGAAAAACTTCAGGAAATCCATCAGAGGCTTTACCTGAATGGCATTCGCTACATCATCATCTCCGGAAATTTAGGCTCGGAGGAGGAATCCTGGCTTATGAATGTCCTGCTTAACCTGGAGATGAAACCCATGTTTGGCGGCAGCCTT
>JBIIMV010000232.1:0-3731 GCA_044337805.1 Bacteroidia bacterium | reverse complement strand
AGAATTCCCTTATATCATCACTACCAATCGTGAGCTGGAGCATTACAACTGCGGAACCATGACAAGGCGCACCCGAAATGCAAAAATTCTGAAAGAAGATTTTCTGATGATTAACCCTGCTGATGCCGAGAAGCATCAGATAATAACAGGTGATATGGTATGTGTGATTTCTGCAAGAGGAAAAGTTGATGTGCGCGCCCGTGTTACCGATGAGGTGAAGCCCGGTGTCCTAAGTTCAACTTTTCACTTTCCTGAAATCATGATGAACAATATCACTTCAAGCGTCGCCGACAGTGAGGCATTATGTCCCGAATACAAAGTGGTGGCCGTAAACATCAGAAAGAGTAAAGGACAGGCCAAGCAGCTGGCTGAGGCCGCTTTCAGGCACTGATTGCATTTGAGGATGATGCTTCAGAAATAAGACTCAGGCTATCTTTACTGGCTCCTGATAAACCAGCATCGGGTGATGAGGCCTCTCTTAACTTCGTAAATCGCCATCATGCGAATTTCTTTTTCTCGTCCTGTAATCCATTCATGATCGATTACAAAGTTGCCCTCCTGCATACGGCCTTCAAGTGTACTTTTGTTAGAAGGATATTTTTTGAACATTGCCCCGTATTGCTTTTCCAGCTCTAATCTGCCGCGTATCGACGGGAGGCTGTCGCCCAGTGTTTTGTATACCAGCACATCTTCAGAAAATACCGAACAAAAGAGAGCTAAATCCTGTTTGTTGTAGGCATCGAGTTGAAGTTGCACCACCTCAAGCGGACTTTTTTCTATCTGTGCGGAAGACATGATGGAGCAAGATATAAGGATGCAGAAGATCAGAAGTTTATTTAGTATCATGTTTTAGAAAATTCCTTTAATCCCTTCACCAATCTATCCAGGTCTTCGAAGCTGGTATATACGTTTGGTGTTATGCGGATGCCGCTTAACTTTTCATAGTCTATGGCAACGGTATGTACCTTGAATTTATCAAGCAGGAAACTTTCAATTTGAGTGCCTTTTTTTTCTGCAAAGCCAACATGTCCGATTGCGCATCCATAAGCAGGATTTTTTGAAGTAGCGAAGTGAATACCGGGTAGATCTGCAGTTTTTTCCATCCAGTAATTCTTTAGTTGATGGAGTCTTTGCTGTTTTCTTTTTGCGCCAATGGTCAGGTGGAAATCAATAGCCTGGGCAATAGCCATCTCCGATGCCATGTTTCTGGTTCCAAGAGACTCGAATTTTCTGATGTTGTCTCCGTCTGGTTTGTCGTTGGAGAGTAAGGCCCAGATATCTTTAATTTTTTCTTTTCTGATGTAAAGTAGACCGCTGCCGAATGGTGCACATAACCATTTGTGCAGGCTGGTAGCATAGTAGTCGGCCCCCAGATCAGGAATTTTGTATTCGAGATGAGCAAAGCTGTGTGCACCATCTACAATCACTTCACATCCTTTTTTGCGCGCTGCCTCTGCAATTTTTTTTGCAGGCATGATTTGTCCTGTCCAGTTTATCAGATGTGTGATGTGCACCACCTTCGTATTGGGTGTAATGGCATCGGTATAGCATTTTACTATTTTGTCTTCATCCTCACAAGGAAAATCAATCTCAATCCAGTTCAGTTTGATGCCATCACGTTTTTCTCTCTGCTTCCAGGCGTTCATCATGTTAGGATAATCGTATCGGTTTAATACCACCTCATCTCCGGCCTTCAGGTTCAATCCAAAAATGATGGTATTTAACCCTTCTGTGCTGTTCCGGTTAATCGCGATTTCCTCTGCATCGCAGCCTGAGAGTTCTGCAAGACGCATGCGTAAGGCTTCCCGACCCTGATCCAGGATCCGCCACATGTAATAGGTTGGGCCTTCATTCGAGTATTGGTAAAAACGAATATGAGCCTCTTGTACACTTTTTGGCTGGGGGCTTACTCCGCCGTTATTCAGGTTAATAAGGTTGCCGGAAACGGTATATTGTTCCCTCACCCAACGCCAGAGGTCTTCGGAGTTTTCTTCCGGAAATACGGCGTGGGCCCGGCTTTCTTGAAGCGGGTCGAACAGTGCCGCGAGTCCCAGCGCAGCTCCTGATGATCTAAGGAAATTTCTTCTGTGCATAGGTAAATGTATAAAATATTTTTGTCGGCAGAGGACCTCTGCGCAGGGCCATATTCAGTGAGTGATTGTTTTCAGTCCGGTCATTTTCCATTCATTTTTTTGTTATTTTCGTTTCCCACTTATTTTTATGATAATCAAACCGGAAGCCAAGGAATTCCCTGAATCGTACCGTTACTATGTTGAACTGGTGAAAGAAGAAAACGGATTACAGGCTATGGAGCAACAGATGATGGATTTTCGGCGACTTATTGCCGACATTCCCTCAGCTCAGGAATCTTTTGCTTATGCAACAGGAAAGTGGTCTGTAAAAGAGGTTGTCGGTCATGTTTGTGATACAGAGAGGATTTTTGCCTACCGTGCACTGAGCATAGCGAGGGGTGAAGGCAATCAGCTCCCCGGTTTCGATGAAAATAATTACGTGGCCAAGGGTAAATTCAATCACAGAACAATCAACGACCTGATGCATGAATTTTCACTTGTTCGTGAATCCAACATCGCGCTTTTTCGCTCTTTTGATAAAGAAATGCTTTCAAGGCGTGGTATGGCCAATAACTATCTTGTTTCAGTCCGAGCTATTTTGTTTATGATGCTCGGGCATGAACTGCACCATCAGGAAATCATCAGAACCCGCTACCTGCCGCTGATTGCTGTTGCTTCATAGTTTTCCTTCAGCTGCCAGTATTCTTGTATAGCACTTGGTAAATGCCCTGAAGATAAACGCCGTGGCAAGCCTGCTTTCCATATCACTTCCTTCTGTAGCATTCAAAATTCTTCTGTACTCACGTTCAGAGATATCTGCTTTGTAAAGCAATTGCTGTAGCACTGATTTTTTCCCTGCCGTATAGTCGTGCAGATGTAAAGACACGATTTGCTCAAGTTCGGCCAATTGATTTTTCTCAATGCCATCCAGCTGCTCCGGTGGCATATCAAGGTCTTTTGATAGTTGCCTGAGCGTTGCTTCCAGCAAAAGCTTACCCTTTTCTTCGGGAAGCTTTCCCAGAATTGCCGGAAGCGATGATTCGTTCACAAGATATTTACTTCGCGTTCAAGGGCAATATCAAACGTCTGACTGACTTTTTGCAACACCATTTCCGACAATTCATAAATTTCTTTTCCTTCAGCCCCTCCGTAGTTTACCAAAACAAGTGCTTGTTTCTCATGCACCCCGCATGTTCCTTTACGAAAACCTTTCAGTCCGCATTTCTCAATCAGCCATCCGGCCGGAACCTTAACCATTGCATCAACATCTGCTGAGGGGTAGGCAGGGAGTTCCGGATATTTCATTTTGAGATGTTCGTACTGACTGGCGCTGATACTGGGGTTTTTAAAGAAACTTCCTGCATTACCCAGTATAGCAGGGTCCGGCAGTTTTTCTCTTCTGATATTCATTACTGCCTGCGCAACTCCGGCAATAGTAGGAGGCAGCGCGCTGCGTTTCATCTCTTCTTCGATTGCGCCATACGAGGTTTTCAGTTGGTAATCCTTCTTACGTAACCTCAGAGCTACACGTGTAATCATGAAGCGGTCTTTGTATTCCCGCTTGAAAATGCTCTCGCGGTATCCGAATCGGCATTCTTCTCTGGTAAAAGTTCTCTTTTCAAGGGTGTTAATATCAAGGGCTTCCAGATGTTCAAAGAC
>JBIIMV010000231.1:0-3750 GCA_044337805.1 Bacteroidia bacterium | reverse complement strand
AAGGCATAGCGCTAGCGCCGAGGAGATCACCCTCAGGGTCGCAAGTCTGAGAGTGAGAAAAATTCCGACCATAGGAGGAAAGGTAGAAATGTGAGGCCGGGAGTTTTTTTGGTTACTTTTTTTTCTCACACAAAAAAAAGTAACATCGGGTTGAAGGGGCGATGAGCCCCTTGGCTTGTGCGGTTGGCCATTATTAAATATCCAAGTATAAACGTTTATAGACGTTTATAAACGGATATAAATACTTATCTTCCGAGTCATTCACCTGACAATGCCGAACTTTGCCAACGGGGCGGGGCATGTACTGCCCCCTAACCCGTATAGCGAAACCGGATAGCTGCTCTTACAAAAAGTCAATCACTTTGGTTAATTTTTTCTCAGATCAAAACCTCTGAAAAACATAGAAAAATTCACTCAGAGGTTAGGAAAAGGTAAGCTCCTGAGGTAAATTAAGGTAAATTTTTCGCAAAAAAAAGAGGCGTTCGGCACGCATAAATGATGAGCGCCGGCAAAAAAACAACTAAAAAAAATACTAGGCGCCTACTCCATGCTGCCTCTTCAACACCTCTTCATACACCTGTTCATACAAAGGCAATATTCTGGAAATATCAAAACGGGAAGCCTGCTCAAATGCTTGTTGTCGGAAACGTTCCAGTAAACTGTCATCGTTAAGTAACTTCAAACAATTTCTTGCCATATCGTCTACTTCCCCTACCTTACTCAAAAACCCGGTAATGCCATGTAAATTTACCTCAGGTATACCGCCGGTATCGGTAGATACCACAGGCACACGTGATGCCATAGCCTCCAGAGCAGACAAGCCGAAACTTTCGGTCTCCGATGGTAATAGAAAAATATCTCCCAACACTAAATGCTGCTCCGGATTTACCAGCTTACCCAATATCTTGATGTCATCACAGGTCCCCAACTCACGGCATAGCCGCTCAATGTTGTTTCGCTCAGGTCCGTCACCAATCAGCAGAAGCTTGGCAGGAATTTTCTTGCGCACCTGATCAAATACCCGTAAAACATCCTCTACCCTCTTCACCTTGCGGAAATTAGAAATATGTATCAATATCTTCTCCCCATTGGGCGCAATCACCTTACGATGCTGCTGTATCGTCTCCTGCCGTTCAGGCGAAGTAAGCTGTTCATAATCTTTGATACAAACGAAATTCGGTATCACCTTAATCTCATTCCGTACCCTGAAATACTTGTAGGTGTCGCGCTTCAGACTCTCCGATACGGCTGTAATACCATCGCTCTGTGCAATGGCAAAAGAAATAACCGGACCAAAAGATGAATCTCGTCCGAGCAGGGTAATGTCTGTGCCGTGCAATGTGGTAATAAACGGCATCTTCCTCCCTTTGGTCTCTAATACCTTCTTGGCCATAAACGCAGCCGACGCATGCGGTATGGCATAATGTACGTGAAGCAAATCAAGGTTTTCGTATAACGCCACATCCACCAGCTTTGATGCCAGAACCAATTCGTATGGCTGATAGTCGAACAATGGATAGTCGCTCACCGCTACCTCATGATAGAAAATGTTCTCTGAAAAATAATCAAGCCGCACCGGTTGGCTGTAGGTGATAAAATGCACCTGATGCCCCTTTGAAGCAAGCGCCTTGCCAAGTTCTGTAGCTACAACTCCGCTACCCCCAAAGGTCGGGTAACATACTATACCGATTTTCATTTTGTAAAGTTAGGTAAAAATAAGGGCTTATTCTTTTAACAGGGCAGGATGTTTTCTAGCCTGATCCTTCTCTTCTAAAAGCTGCCGGCAGGCATCAGCCCCGCAGAATTCTTCTTCGATATTGCCCGGTAAAACTGTTCCTGAACATTCGTACGCAAACTTAGCTCCAGTATCTTTTTGTTATCGGCATCCGGATGTACCCTGTTGCTCAAAAATACAAAGAGCAACTTCTTGTCGGTATCTGCCCATACGGCTGTGCCCGTGAAGCCGGTATGCCCGAAAGTGGAGGCACTGCATGAAGCTGCACAGGGACTAACCTTGGTGGAATCCATCTCAGGCTTGTCGAAACCCAATCCGCGGCGGTTGCTGCCATCGCTCATCACCCTCTGCGTGAACCGCTGAACGGTCTCGGGACGCAAATATTGCTCGCCTCCATAGCGACCTTGCCACATCAACATCTGAAATACTTTCGCAAGGTCATTGGCATTGCCAAACAATCCTGCATGGCCTGCAACGCCTCCCATCATCGCAGCTCCCGGATCATGCACATAGCCATGAACCAATGTATGACGGAAAATCTTATCGTTTTCTGTCGGCGCAATTCGCTCCTTTGGAAAACGTTGCAATGGCAGATATCCAAGCGTCGTTGCTCCCAAACGGGCATACAGCGGCATCAGAAGGTCTTGCTGAGATGCACCGCCAAGACGTTCATTCACCTCCTTAAGCAAATAAAAACCCATGTCGCTGTAAACCTGTTTTCCCGGCGCAGACAGCTCGGAACGCAGTACCCTGCGCAACAAGGTGTCGTTCCATCCTTTCTTCAGGTACAGACTGTCGGTAACCTGTATCGGATACTTCCGTGAAAACGTGTCTCTATAGTATCTCTTTGAGAGATGGCCATTCTTTAAGGTACTCTCATAAAAAGGAATAAAGGGTTTTAGTCCGCTTCGGTGCAGCAGAAAATCACGCATCAATACCCCCGACTTATTCGTGGCTGCTGCTTCTGGCATATAACTTACCAAGGTTCGGTCAGCATCAAACTTCCCGCTATCTGTCAGACACATACTCAGCAATGTTGTTGCCCCTACCTTGGTGATGGAGGCTAAATCGTAAATAAGGTTATTATCGGTCTTTTGCTTACCGCTATAAAATGGCTTTCCAAAAGATTGCTGATAAAATACCTTGCCATCATAGGCCGCCAGTATTTGTGCCCCGGGCAAAGCCTTCTTCATGATGGCCTGCTGAACCATCTCGTCTACCGCCTTGAGCATGTTGGAGGAAATACCAAGTGCCTCAGGTTCGGTGTACGACATGCGGCAGGTCTTGTCAATGATGATGCCTGTACCCTTGGCAAAGCCATTCACTGAAACGGGCAGCCTGCCTGTTGCCGTGGCCCCGCCAAAGATGAGGGAGGCAGCAAGCCGCCCTGTTACCGGATTGTTTTCATAAGGCATGATGATGGCGGAAAGTGAGTCAACTCCATCAAAACGGTTCAGGGCATATGGCTTGAGCGGTAGATTCAGAACCACCTTCGTGCGCCGCATCAATTGTCTGATAAGCTGAATCATATCATCAGAAAAACCAAAATTGCCTTCAGGCTTCCGCGTTCCACTCTCCACACTCACCAACACAAGATTGTATAAAGAAAGACGATTTAGCAATGAGTCGCGGCTGACCCGCGATGCGCCTGTCTTCAATGCATAATGCTCGATCGGCATGTAGAGCTCTGCCGTAGACTTAAATGTTGCCGGAGCCTTATCTCCGATGGTGAGAGTGGCTGCACGCAAAGTATCCAGCCGTTGCAATGGAAGAAGCCCCCCTTTGTTACTCAAAAGGGTCAAGGCCTCAGCATACAATCTCTGACTGAAAGCTGCCGCAAATGGATCGTTGAGGTCTTCAATCAGATTCTCGGTACTCACCGGCACGCACTTCTGTAAACCTGCCCATGATTTGGCAATGAGAATGCGGCGAACATGTTCGTTCAACTCTCTTTCGCTAAGCAGTCCTTCGCCCAGGGCACGTTTGATGGATGATACTGCCGCAGGCACATCTTC
>JBIIMV010000230.1:0-3763 GCA_044337805.1 Bacteroidia bacterium | reverse complement strand
GCGGTATCTGGCAAGGGGTCTACATCTCCTGGTGGAATGATTTTCGCTTCTCTGATATCACGGTTGTCCAGCATGAACTCTCCAATTCCATAGGGGTTTTCAGACTACGCGTTGCAGCTTCTTCTTCCCGCGATACGCTTTTCTCAGCGGGTATCTTTGTGAATGACTCGCTCTACGCGCAGGAAAAAATTACTCTGCGTAAGGGAAATACCTTCAGCGATATTTTTATCAGAATAAAAAATCCCAAACGCTGGTGGTGCCGGGATTATGGTGATCCATACCTCTACCGTATCACCTTAAAATGGAATCATACCCCAAATCGTGAACAGGTGTTTATGCGCGGATTCCGTACCGTGAAAATTGATCGTGATAACGATGGCAACCGGCGAGGTGGTTTCCGTATTCTGCTTAATGATAAACCTGTATATATTAAAGGTGCAAATTATATTCCTCCATCGCCTTTTCCGGGATTGATCAGCAGTGCTTCTTTAAGAAAGTCTGTTGAAATCGCGTCTCTATCAGGTCTGAACATGCTGCGCGTATGGGGCGGCGGTCTTTATGCTGACTCTGCTTTCATGGCTGCCTGCGACCGATTGGGAATGATGGTATGGCATGACTTTATGTTCGCCTGTGCCATGGTGCCTTTCGAAGGTTTCATGCAGCGCGTCTTTCTGCTCATCCGTCTCTCGCGCTTCTCTGTGGCAACAACGAAATTTCTGAAGGATGGTTTAACTGGGGGTGGCAAAAGGAAAATCAACTATCACCATCAGACTCCGCGGTGATATGGAATCAATACACCCTGCTTTTCCATATTACAATCCCCAGTATTCTCCATTCGAACTGCCCGGGAATTCCTTACTGGGAAAGTTCTCCCATGACGGGGTGGGGAAGGCCCTCCGCATATCTCGATGGTGATGTTCACTACTGGGGTGTTTGGTGGGGGATGCAGCCTTTCGAGAATTTTCGTCCGAAAACCGGTCGCTTTGTGAGTGAATACGGATTTCAGGGCACGCCTGAACCTTATATGCTGCGAAGGATGAGCCGGGTAAAAAAAATGTCCTTCAGCGACCCCTCTCTCAAAATGCATCAGAAGCATCCTAAAGGCTTTGAAACCATCGCTGAATATGCCCGACAGTATTTTCCTGACCCTAAGGATTTCCGTTCACAATGGTATGTAGCTTCTGTTCAGCAGGCTTATGCCATGGAAACTGCTATCTCTGCCCATCGCAGCAGGTCGCCTTATAACATGGGAACCATGTTCTGGCAATGGAACGATTGCTGGCCTTCGGTATCATGGTCGGTGCTCGATGAATCTCTTCGTCCAAAAGCGGCATGGTATACAGTGAAGCGGGAATACAAACCGGTGCATCTTGACCTCTCGGGAAAATTGGGCGACTATAGCTTTATCGCTTCGTTAGGCGCTGCAGAACCCTGCCCGGGAACCTTCCGCTTTGAACTCCTTAATCATCAGGGAAAACTAATCTTCAGCAGAGAGAAGGAGGTGATTCTTGAGCCGGCAAGCAGTATGGAAGTGATGAGGTTCGCAGATCCTCTTGTGATGAGAACAATCGATACGGGAATGTATCATGTTCGTTTATCGTTTTTTCAGAATAATCGTCTGTTGGCACAATCTACACGGCTGCTGTGCAGGCCGCGTTACCTGAAACTGGCTAACCCCGCCGTGCTTTGTAAAACTACCGCTCTTGGCAGCGGCTATCAGCTTGAGCTGGCTGCAAAGTACTTCGCTCCATGGCTGGGCATTTCTTCTACGGTGCCCGGTACTTTTTCAGATAATTATTTTCATCTCGAAGCAGGTGAAAACAGAATCATTACGTTTACTCCTGATGCTCCTTCTGTAACCCCTCCTGTTTTCGATGTACGCTCTCTCTATGATGTCACGGATCATACTCCTGCTGCTCAGCATTAACTGCTCTCTCCACGTTTTTGCCCAAAACGATATTGCCTCCCGGGTAAATCCTTTTATTGGTACCGGTGGTCATGGCCATACCTATCCCGGTGCTGTATTCCCTTTTGGTATGGTGCAGCTTAGTCCTGATACCCGCCTCGATGGTTGGGACGGCTGCAGCGGATACCATTATTCCGACTCTGTCATCTATGGCTTCAGTCACACACACCTCAGCGGAACCGGTGTGGCAGATCTTTGTGACTTGTTGCTCTACCCTTCTTCTGCAGATCGTATCGAAAAAAGCCCGATGCCTTTTTTAAAAGGAAGCGAAGTTGCTAAACCCGGTTATTATAAAGTTGATCTGGTAAATCCTTCTGTAAGTGCCGAATTTACTGTCACGGAGCGCACGGGCATGCACAGGTATACTTTTAATGGTGTCGGCAAACCCAGGCTTGTTCTGGATCTGTTACACCGCGACAAGGTGATAAAAAATCAGGTTTATCGTATTTCTGATACACGCTTTGCAGGTGTGCGCTCTTCCGACTCATGGGCCAAAAATCAAAAGCTGTTTTTTGTTATTGAGTTTTCTGAAAAAGGGGCTTATGAAATACGCAGCAGCAGGACATCTTCCGGCGATACCCTCTTTTCGCATCTGGTCCTCGACTTTGCCCCGGGCGCTGACAGAAAAATTGAGGTGCGTGTGGCTCTTTCTTCTGTGAGTGTGGAAGGCGCCATTCGCAATCTGGAGGCTGAAAACTCAGGCAAGTCGTTTGAAATGCTGCGCCGGCTTGCCAATCAGGCCTGGAACAAGGAACTTTCAAAAATCGAAATCACAGGCGGCGCTCCTCAGGCCCTTACTGTATTCTATACAGCCTTGTATCATACCATGGTGGTGCCCTCCGTGTGGAGCGATGTGGATGGTCAATACCGCGGTATGGATGATAAAATTCACATCGCCAAGGGATATAAGCACTATCAGACTTTTTCACTCTGGGATACTTTCAGGGCTTGTCATCCTCTTTACACACTTATCGATTCGGCACGCACCCGCGACTTTATTCATACCTTCCTGAATCAATACCGTCAGGGCGGCAGGCTTCCTGTCTGGGAACTTACTGCCAATGAAACAGATTGTATGATCGGCTATCATTCGGTCTCCGTGATGGCTGATGCATTGTGCAAAAACATCAGCGACTTCGATGTTAAACTTGCTTATGAAGCAGCCAAAGCATCAGCCTTGCGGAACGATCCCGGTCTTAATGCTTATCGCAGCAAAGGGTATATCGGCATGGATGATGATCATGAAAGCGTCTCTAAAACGCTTGAATATGCTTACGACAAATGGTGTGTTGCACGTATCGCCGCTGCCGCCGGTGATAAGTCCGGCGAACGTTTGTTCGATAGTCTCTCCGGCTTTTGGAGAAATGTTTTTGACCCCTCCACGGGCTTCATGCGCCCTAGGAAAAATGGAAACTGGTATTCACCTTTCGATCCTCGTGAGGTAAATAATATGTTCACAGAAGCCAATTCATGGCAGTACTCATTTTTTGTGCCCCACGATGTAAAAGGACTTGTTGCCGCCTTGAGTGGACCGGAGGCTTTTTGTAAAAAACTTGACGAACTTTTTTCGGAGTCTTCGGCGACAACCGGACGTACACAAGCAGATATTACGGGACTCATCGGGCAGTATGCCCATGGCAATGAGCCAAGCCATCACATGGCCTATTTATACGCCTATGCAGGTAAGCCATGGAAAACACAAGAGCGTGTGAGAACGATTCTTGACAGCTTGTATGCACCCATGCCCGACGGACTTGTAGGAAATGAAGATTGCGGACAAATGAGTGCCTGGTATGT
>JBIIMV010000229.1:0-3765 GCA_044337805.1 Bacteroidia bacterium | reverse complement strand
CTTGCCGTAATTTCTTTGAAATTTAATGCCTCTTACACGAGAATCTTTCCGATGCAGGTCTTCAATAACCTCCCAGCTTTCGTCTGTGCTGCCGTCATCAATGAATATCGCTTCCCAGCTAAAATTGTTTTCCTCCATCACACGACTGATCCAGTCATATAACTCGGGTAAACTCTCTGCTTCGTTGAGCAGGGGAATAACGATGGATATCTGCATCAGGATTCCTGACTTTTGATGAAACCATCGAAGGTCTTATTCTCACGCTTCAGAAAAAACGAGAGTATCAGAGAAAAAATGAAACCCATAAAGGTGTAACCAAATACCGCCATGATCGACATTAATCCGGGTGTCATGAATCTTCTTGTCATTTCCATTGACTGCTCGATCTCTTCTTCGCTCATGTTCCTGTCTAGCATGGCCTGCTCATTTTGCTCAAGTACCTTTTTAATCATCTCCTGCTCGGTATCAATAAACTTCATGAAGAGATACATGAAAAAAGCCAGAAGAATACCGCAGAAAAGTGAAATGAGTACGCCCGAGCCAAGAGACCTTCCATAAGAGATAAATCCTCCTTCAAGCTTGTCACGCAGGTTGCGGGTGCCAAAAAACAGTATACCGAAAAGTGGCAAATAGCTCAACCATTGCAAGATACTGTTTGAGTTAGAAATGCCTGCATAGTGCAGAATAAGAAAAATAACAATCATGGCAAGCCCCGCCAGGGCTCCATAATTCATTGAGTTGCGCCAAAGGTTCATAGGAATATTTGCCTCAAAGATAAAATGATTCAATTCAAACTTCATCCGATATTGTAAATTCACGACTTTTCGTATCTTTGCACCGGGCAAGTCTCATACGACCAGCTCCTGTTGAACCCCCCCAGGCCCGGAAGGGAGCAAGGGTAAACGGTTGAGCGGTGCGATATGAGGGGCTTGCCCTTCTTTTTTTTCTTTCCTCTCGTTTTCGTTCTGCTTTTTTTACACTTTTGTAACGCACTATTTTTCGTTTATGAAATTTTTCATCGATACTGCTAATCTTGCTCAAATTCGCGAAGCCCAAGACATGGGCGTCCTCGACGGTGTAACAACGAACCCATCCCTGATGGCCAAAGAAGGTATCAGTGGTCACGATAAGGTGATGCAACATTATGTCGATATCTGTAATATCTCCGATGGCGATGTAAGCGCTGAAGTGATCTCTACCGATTTCGAAGGCATGATTCGTGAAGGTCAAAACCTCGCAGCCCTGCATCCACGCATCGTTGTTAAAGTACCCATGATAAAAGATGGCATAAAAGCCATCAGATATTTTACTGAAAAAGGAATCAAAACAAATTGTACACTCGTCTTCAGTGCCGGACAAGCTCTGCTCGCTGCAAAAGCCGGTGCAACTTATGTGAGCCCTTTTATCGGTCGCCTCGATGATGTTTCTACCGATGGTATCGAACTTATTCGTCAGATCGTCCTCATTTACGATAACTACGGCTTCGAAACGCAGGTGCTCGCCGCCTCCGTGCGCCATACCATGCATATCATTCAATGCGCAGAGGCCGGTGCAGATGTTGCTACCTGCCCGCTCAGTGCCATCACCGGCTTGTTAAAACATCCGCTCACCGATATCGGTCTCGCTCAATTCCTGAACGACCACGCAAAGGCGGCCGCTAAATAATTTCGCCTACGGAATGTCTTTGTTTTCGGGCGTGTCCCCGGGAACTGAATGCCTGCAAATTTGAGCCTCATCCTGCCCGGGGTCGGGTTCTTTGCTGCTACTCCTCAGCTGCCCTGCCTGAACAGCCCTGCCTGCGGGGTATCCGCTTCGCCCCCTCACGCAAACTCCGGTGCTCTGCCCTACAAGCCTGCTTTTTATAAATTATTCTGCTCTTACCTCATTGCTTAGGCTGCGTCGCCGCCCTTTAGCTTTTAAATTTTGAATGTAACGCAATGATTTTTATCGATTGAGGCTTAACAACTCCGTATCTTCTCTTCTGTGTCTGTAAGTGTTTGAAACAAAAAAAATGAGGTTATCACATCTGCAAAAACAAATCTCCTCTGTTGGGTTGAAAGAATCAGGTCTGAATTTGTAAAAAAGACACAGAGAAATAAAAAATAAAAAACCCCAACTATGCTGATTCAATAAAATCAGCATAGCGGGGTTGGCAGTTGCTTATAAAGAGAAAAGCTGTTCGGGAATACTATCCACCCAGATCTTCAAAGCGAACATCAGAGCCACCAGAATTGTGGCCGTAGCCAGCTTCCTGATGATTCATAAGATGTGGCGGAATAGGCTGTTCTCTGATGAAATCAACAGCTTCACGGAAAGCATCCACGAACTTGTCAAAATCTTCACGATAAATAAATAATTTGTGCTTGTCGAACACAAACTTGCCATCTTCGGTAAACCGCTTCTTGCTTTCAGTGATGGTGAGATAGTGGTCTCCGCCTCGTGTGGCTTTTACATCAAAAAAGTAAGTTCTTTTTCCGGCTTTCACCTGCTTTCCGTAAACCGCTCCTCTGTCGCGGTTGTCATGTTCCTCGTTCATTTGATAAAAATAGGGTTTGAGACACAAACTTAAATGAATTGATTTAAAACTCCAAATGTTTCCTTTGCTGCATTATTTTTTTCTTTGTGAAAATGACAGAAGGCTCTACAGGGGTTCCGGCACCCTTTATCAACGTCCGTGAAATCATTAGAAAAAAGAATCCACGCCTGCTCAGGTGGATGCCTTCCTTTGTGCTTAACTACATTCGAAAAATTCTTCACGAAGATGAGATCAATGATTTCATCAGAAGGAACGGACATCTTTACAACCTGGAATTCGTTGATGCCATTGTTAAAGAATTCGGGGCTCACGTAAAGGTGAATGGTATTGAAAATATCCCCGCCCGGGGTGGACTTATTCTGGCAGCCAACCATCCCCTTGGCGGACTCGATGCCATGGCACTCACGCACGTCGTAGGGCAGGTGAGATCCAACCCGGTATTTATTGTTAACGATATTCTATTGAACCTTGAAAACCTCAGACAAATTTTTATACCCGTTAACAAACACGGTAGAAATTCAGTTGCTGTTATTCACCAAATGAACGATGCTTTTGCTGAAGACAGACCAATTATGATTTTTCCGGCCGGACTCGTTTCCCGTAAGCAAGATGATGGTAGTATCGCCGACCTTGAATGGAAAAAAAGCTTTGTTACCAAGGCAAGGCAGTATAAAAAAGCCATTATCCCTGTTTACATCAGCGCCAGGAATTCAGCTCGTTTCTATAATTTAGCACGTTTGAGAAAACGTCTTGGCATTAAGGCCAATATTGAAATGTTTTTTCTGGTAGACGAAATGTACAGGCAAAGAAGGAAAACAATAACCATTACCTTTGGTGAGCCTGTTCATTCGCATTTAGCCGCTCAGTCTGCCTCTGACCAGATTCTTGCAGCTGAAATAAGAAATCAGGTTTACAAGCTCGCTGCAAAAAGCCATCATCATTCATGAAGACAATCATTCCTCCGGTAGACAG
The DNA here is from genome assembly GCA_044337805.1 of Bacteroidia bacterium. Classification (GTDB taxonomy): domain Bacteria; phylum Bacteroidota; class Bacteroidia; order UBA4408; family UBA4408; genus JBEGML01. The sequence goes on along the minus strand of JBIIMV010000229.1, from coordinate 257 downwards.
AAGTTTGTTGCTTTCTGAATTAAATCCCGGCCGTTTCATTCGTAAAACCAATAATGGTAACAACGAAATTTATATTGTGAATGCGCACAATAGCCCTAACCTAATGAGGGAGATTGGGCGTTTGCGCGAGATTACTTTTCGCCAGGCAGGGGGTGGAACAGGTAAGGAATTAGATGTTGATAAATACGATCTGGCCACCATTCCCTATCAGCAACTCATAGTCTGGAATCCTCAGGATGCAGAAATTATAGGCGGCT
>JBIIMV010000228.1:0-3785 GCA_044337805.1 Bacteroidia bacterium | reverse complement strand
TGGACAGAACTCTTTTGTTCAGGGTTTTTATCATACAAGCTATATTGGTCTTGGGTCGCCCACTGGAAATAATATCTATGGTGACCAGGCCAAGGCTCAGGAGTTTAAGGCCCCCGACGGCTGGTTCGTACTATCGGGAGTTAGCGTCCGCTTTGCAACCATCATCGATGCCGACACCGCTGATACATCGCAGGTTATCTTCCGGCTTTGCGCCATGAACGGCAGTGGCATTGGCAGTAACGGTCTTCAGCTGGCAGCGCCGGGTAGTGTATGGCAGGAGGTGGTGATGCCACTTAGCTCACTGGATACCGGAACCTGGATACAGATACCATTTGCCACTTTCGCTGCTTCTGAAAAATTTGCTGTCGTGATGGAATTGAGTGGATTAAAGTCAGGAGACAGTATCTCATTGTATCATTCTCAGCCCGACAATACCATTTCTGATGATAGAAGCTGGGAGCGCCGGTCTGATGGAACCTGGAAAACACTGCGTTATTCCTGGCCTTTGGATGTTGATTTGGCAATGATTGCAGTGGTGGAAACAGGCACTGGTATTTTTGAGGCTGAAAAAATAACAACTCCTGTTTTCCGCAGGCGGCAGGATATTTTGGAGTGGCAGAACGTCTCCGCAGTTAATACTCCATTGTATGTATACGATATTCAGGGTAAACTGCTCTTCACGCAAACCCTGAACGCTGTCAGCGGAAGTCTCAGTCTTGATCCGCGTTGGTCTGACCAGATATTGATGGTTAGAACCTCAGAAACAACTGTGCTGCTTCCTCCTGTGTTTCGCTGAACCTGGCCCTTTGACGAAAGACCTGCAGAATTAAAGTCCTCGTTTGCCCTTTCTTCGAAGTCCCGGATGGTTTGGGCTTTCGTTTTTGCCCATAACCATTTTTGCGTATTCCTGCCTTCGTTGCGAATTCTAAAACATCTAAACTGCAAAAAGGTCGAATAGCCAACACGCTGTTATTTTTGGGGTTCTGGGATGTTGTGCATCCATCATGCCTGCTTAGAAATGAATAGCAATAGTTCTGGCGGAATATCTGTTGCTGAATAAAAAATACTTCCAAGAAGCCTGATTTTTTTTGGGGGGAGTGATAGCCGCCTTTCAGGATTTTTGTGTGGTCAGGGATTCAAGAGACAGATTTTGTTAAAAAGTCTGGCTTAAAATATTTTTTCAGGAAACATTTTTTTAACTTTACGCATCAAATAAATCAAACAAAATCACGCAGAGATGAAAAAACTCTATCCCCTTTTCCTTCTGTTTCTTGGCCTGTCGGCTATGGCCGGAGACATACCCGGAAACAATGTAAAACTGAGAAGCCCAAAGAACTTCCCTGACAAATCAAAGTATGAGGTAAATGCAAGAGCCACAAATATTGTTCTTGACTATGACTCAGCTGATTCTTATGCCTGGACACAATTGGGAACTTCCTATCGTCGTTTTATTTGGGACATGAATAACCGCTATACAGGCCGTCCTGATTCTGCCACCATCGGTTATTTCGTTGTTGCTTATGACAGTATCTATGATGCATGGCAAAACACTGCCACCAACAGCAATGCGATCTTCGATATGAGCTTAGATAGTATTTTGATTTTTGGTGGACATGAAAACAACTCCGGAACCAATGATACGCTCATCTGTAAAATCGTTCAATTGAATGCCAGCACAGGGTATCCTACTCCCAATGTGCTTTGGAGCGATACCATTATTACCAACACCGGTCAATCAATGTCAAACGACTGGTTCAACACCGCTGTGTTTAAGTTTGATGTAAACCAAAACTTCCCCGGTCTAAAGCGTTTTGGGGTTCGTGTTGAGTACTACGGAGCCTTGGAAGATACCATGGGTTTTATCGCCGGTTTTGGTGACCAGGGTCCTTGCGGTACCGGTTCGGTGAGTGCTTTTCCCAGTAACTTCCCGAAAAATAGTTTCTCACTCTGGACAGAATACGCCAACTTTGGAACATTGCCTACTGCAGCCGGCGCTGATGTTTACTATGACTGTAATGGAAGTGGTGGCAACGATGCCGGTGATGGTGCAAATTATATCCAAAACATTGCGGTTACAACATTTGCTATTTTGAACGCGAACACCGGAATAAAAGAAACCTATCAGTATACTGTAGGAGATCTTTCTCCAAATCCGGCAAACGAAATGGTTACGCTTCGCTACAACCTTCTTCAGAACGCAAATAATGTGGCTTACACCATCACTGACCTGAGCGGAAAAATCGTTGGTTTCCAAAGTGGCTTGAACAATGCCCCCGGAAGGCAACAAATTGATATCAACATTGCTGACCTCGCAGCCGGTATTTACCAGTTGACGGTGAATGTTGATGGAATGACTCAGACAAGAAAGCTTGTAAAACAGTGAGAATGACTCACCTCCAGAAAAGGCCCCCGATAACCGGGGGCTTTTTTTTTGTATCTTCGTTTAACATTTTTCTTTCATGAACAAGACACGATTTTCTCTGCTAAATCTTGCCTTCCTTGGCATTTTCTTTTTTTCAACCCTCCTTGCCGCAGATCTTTCCGAAGCTAAAATCAAGGTCTCCGGAAGTTGCGGCATGTGTAAGAAAACGATTGAAAAGGCCGCCCGCGCAGCAGGTGCCGAAGAAGCGAATTGGGATAAGGAGACAGGTATTCTGCTGCTTAAATACGACCCCGCAAAATCAGATTCAGAAAAGATTCAGAAGAAAATTTCAGACTCAGGCTACGACACCGAGAAATTCAAGGCCGACGATAAAGTCTACAACAAGTTAAAGAAATGTTGTAAATACGAGAGATAAGATGCAACAATGGGGCAAGTATCTCTTTGTTTGCGGGCTGTTACTGATGATTTGCGGTGCCATCCTTCATTTTGGTGGAAACAGGTTAGGGTGGTTGGGAAAACTGCCCGGTGACATTCACATCAAAAAAGAGAACTTCAGCATTTATTTTCCTATCGCTACCTCTGTTCTTCTGAGTATTCTATTTACTCTTTTGCTCTGGATCTGGAGAAAGATTCAGTCCTAGTTTTTCCCGGGCGATGCGTTTGCTTTTTTTAATGTTCCTGTTTATTCAGGTTTCACTCTCTGAGGCTCAACTCCGCACCCGATATGTTCCCAGAGTAGCTGCGCAAAAGCTTGATAGCCTTACTGAGGTTCACGCTGCCGAACTGAAAAACAAATTCCGTGCAGAATCTGTTTTGATTTACACCAAAGTCTATCTGGATGAGATATTGAGTCCGAAAGATTCAATGTTTGTACCGGTAAGGAATCCTTTTGAGGTTTATTTCTTTTTGAAAACGGAAGGAAAGGTGATGGTAGCGTTTTTTGATCATTTCAGCGCTTATGAACCCGCCTTTTTTGATGATTCAGGAGTGCTCGATTCTGTTTTTTATCAGCACATGAATTTTTGTAAATACGATTTTGTTCCTTTATTTGATACAACGATCATCAACGATGCTTTTTCCGGGACTTCGCGCAAACGCGTTTTAAGGCGGGTTCCATCACAGCAATGTGTCGAAACGGTATCTATTCTAAAAGCCTCCCAAACCTGCACAAAATCCTGGTTTGAAGACTTGTCACTCGTGCCTGGTAACAAAGAACTGTTGCTGTTCAGAGTACTATTGCAAACAAGAAAATTAAGCCTTAATGCCGGGCAGGCTAAAAAGCGCAGGTTGGGATTGTGGAGTAAGCAGGTTGATATTTCTCTTTTTCCGGGTGATTAAATCTGCTGCCTTTATCTTTGATTATCATGGTTACCTGTCAGAAATCGTGTGTTTTTGAGACGAT
>JBIIMV010000227.1:0-3823 GCA_044337805.1 Bacteroidia bacterium | reverse complement strand
CGTTTAGGTTGAGGGTTCCGATAACATCAAAATCTTCAGGACGGGTTAAAACCTGCTGTAAAGCGATATCGGCAATAGAATCTTTGATAATGATTTTACCTGAAGCTACCGCCTCCTTCATCTCTGTATTCGCTGCTTCCTCACCTTTTTCCTTTTTAGTTCTCTCCCACTGCTGCCAGGTATAAACCTTATCACCAAATTCTTTTTCTGCAAGCTCATAGCCCCAGGTAAGAAATCCACCCGAAGTAAATTTCATGATATTACCCTTGTGTACAATCGTGACACTCTTACGTTTATTCTCAATGGCATAACGGATAGAGGCGCGCATCAGGCGGGCAGTACCATGCTGAGACACAGCCTTTATGCCGAGGCCTACACGCACATCATCTGCAGTTGTGCTTGTTGGTACCTGAGCTCTCCATTCACGCACTGCCTCAATTGTACCGAATCGTATTTTCTTAAATTCCTTTGGAAACTCAGCCTGCAACCAATCAAGAAATTTTTTGTTCTCAGGAGAACCTGCTGCGAATTCAATACCTGCGTAGATATCTTCGGTATTCTCACGGAAGATAACCATATCAACCTTCTCAGGATGCTTCACCGGAGAGGGAACACCGGTGAAGTACTGAACCGGACGAAGGCAAACATAAAGATCAAGAATTTGGCGAAGTGCAACATTCAGCGATCGTATGCCACCACCAACAGGCGTGGTCAATGGACCTTTAATGGCCACCAGATATTCTCTGATGGTATCGAGTGTTTCATCAGGCAACCAGTTTCCGGTTTTATTAAATGCCTTTTCTCCGGCGAAAACCTCCTTCCATTGAATTTTCTTCTTTCCGCCATAGGCTTTTTCAACTGCGGCATCAAGCACTCTTACAGAGGCTCTCCAAATATCCGGCCCGGTGCCGTCGCCTTCAATAAATGGAATAACCGGTTGGTCAGGAACATGAAGTTTCCCGTTGATGATGGTGATTTTGTTTCCGCTCATGGGATGATTTTGATGTTGATGTTGAGTTAGTATCCGAAAAGATCGTTCAGGCTAAGAAAGGTAACCTCGCCATATTTCTTGAGCTCATCAAGGTTTAGATTCTCCTTTTTACCCAGAACCATGATGTTGTATTTTCTGTTTTTCAGGTGTGTTTCATGAAAAGCTTTTACATCTTTCATGGTCATATTGGGCACCTTATTGAAAATATCCTGCCTAACATCAAGCTCGAGGCCCAGTTTTCGCGCTCTGCGGTATGATGAAAGTTTTGCTGCTTTGGTGATGCGCTCTGTACGAATCTGCTGGATTACTGCATCCTTTGCTGCCTTGAACATATTTTCAGATTCAGGCATTGCATTTAATAAATCCATCATACCTGACATCGCCTCGGGCAACTTATCCGATTGTGTGCCGATGTAGGCCACTACGTTGTTGTATTTTTCTTTCCTATCGGTGGTCGAATAGCTGGAATAAACCGAATAGGCCAGAGCCTTTGATTCACGCATGGTCTGAAACACCACACTCCCCATCGTGCCGCCATAATATTCGTTGAAGATTCTTGTCTGAGGGAGAATGGTTGCATCATATTTGGTATCACGGCTTACCATGAGAATCTCTGCCTGCTTCATATCATAATCTACCACGTAAACCTTAGTGTTCGTCTGTGGCAGCTGATTAAATACTTTAGCAGCAGGAATGTCGGTGAGACCCTTTGTGGCATGTATGATGTTGACTGACTCTTCCAGGGCTTTTGACATCATAGGTCCGTAATAATCGGCTTCATGCTTCTTCTTTGGAAGGTCTTTTATGATGTCACAAATTTCATTTGCCTTTAACGCCTTCAACTCTGCTTCGGAAAGTATATTTCTGAATGGTGAATTGGGTCCATAGCCGGCGTAGTTCATCATACCACCCATGAGAATGGTTCCTTTGCTGAGTTTGGCATCAGCACGATTTTTAAGGGTATTCACCACCAAATCATCGAGAGCCTTTTGATCCGGAACTGCCGATGTGAGAAGGTCTTCGGTGATGCGCAGGGCACGCTCGAAGTTTTCAGATAAGCCTGAAAGCGTAATGTTAAATACATCCTGTCCGGCACTGAAATCTAAGCTACAGCCCAGCTTGTACAACTCTTCCTTCACTTTTGCCGCATTCATCTGCGGTGTGCCCACGAAGTTCAGGTACTCCGCAACCAAAGGCATGCGAGGATCGTGGTTGCTTCCCATGTTCCACTGATAAACCATTGTAAACAATGAGTTTTCTTTGTTTTGGTTGTAGTAAAGCGGAACTCCGCCCATAAGTGTGATTTTTTCAATATCTTTCTGGTAGTTGATAAACACAGGCTCAACAGGCGAGCTGGGCGCTGCAGTAATTGCCTTTAAAAAAGGACTCTGGGCATCACGGTTCACCTCTACCGGCGTAATGGCAGGCTTATCTACCTTTTCAGTTGTTTTGTCTTCGGCGGTGCGCTTGTACACCACAGCATAATTGTTTCGTGCAAAAGTCTTCTTCACCCAGGCTACCATTTTCTCTTTTGAAATGGCTGCAATTCTCTGGTTGCGTGTCATGTAGTTTGTCCATGGTGTCTCGTTCACAAACGCTTCCATAAAGGCGTTCACCCGGGAGTCATTATCCTCGGCTTCCTTTATTTTTTCGAGTTTAAACTCTGTTATTGCCGCTGTCATTAGCCAGTCAGGAAAATCACCTGAGGCTATCTTATCAATCTGAGCGAGCATCAGTTCACGCACCTCCTCCAGCTTTTGACCCTCTTTTGCACTGCCGTACAAAAACAAAGCACCATAATCTTTCAGCAGGTATGGAAATACACCTGCGTCAAGCACCATTTGAGGTTGAAGTAGGTTAAGATCAACCAGTCCGGCACTTCCGTTGTAAAGCAATTTTGATAGCAACGAAAGCATATCAGCATCCTCAGTGTTGAATCCACCAATGCGGTAACCTACCATGACGGCTTCAGCGTCCGGACCATAAACCTCTTTTTCGATGGGTTTGGTGATGGGGTCTTCTTGCTGCATATTAAAAGGCAGCAGAGGGCGCGTTTCCATTTTGCCGAATGCAGCGTCAATCATGCGTATGGTCTGATCGTAATCAATATCTCCGGAGATACAGATGGCCATGTTGTTAGGTATGTAATAGCTGCGATAATAATCCTTGATTTTTGTAATGGAAGGATTTTTGAGGTGTGCAACCGTACCAATAGTGGTTTGTGTTCCGTAAGTGTGTTTCTGGAACAAGGAAGCAAACATACTCTCGAATACCTTTCTGAAGTCGTTATCCAAAGCCCGGTTTTTTTCTTCATAAACAGCTTCAAGCTCGGTATGAAAGAGGCGCATAACAGGATTGCGGAAACGTTCTGATTCTATCGTTAGCCACTTATCAAGCTGGTTTGAGGGGATATTGTTGACATAAGCAGTCTGATCGAAGCTGGTAAAGGCATTGGTGCCCTTTGCACCGATCGCCGCCACCATTTTATCGTATTCATTGGCAATGGCATATTTAGAGGCAACAACAGAAATACTATCGATTTTTCTGTAAATGGCCTTACGCTGCTCGGGGTTTACGGTTTTTCTGTAATCCTCATAGAGGCCTTCTATCTGTATCAGTAACTCCTTCTCCTTCTGGAAATCGAGGGTACCATATTTATCTGTTCCCTTAAACAACATGTGCTCAAGGTAGTGGGCGAGGCCGGTATTGTCTGATGGATCGTTTTTACTTCCTGCCTTCGTTACAATCATGGTAGAAATGCGTGGTTCGTTTTTGTAGTCGCTCAGATAAACAGTAAGTCCGTTCTTTAACCTGTAAATCCTGGTTTTCAGC
>JBIIMV010000225.1:0-3824 GCA_044337805.1 Bacteroidia bacterium | reverse complement strand
TGCGCCGTCAGAGTCTCGACGCACTCAGGGCACAAGGGTTGGATCCTTATCCGGCACAGGAATTCGAAGTGAATACCCACGCAGCAGAAATTTATGAAAATTATGAGCGCGATAAGCTGAGCTATAAAAACGTGAGCCTGGCCGGACGAGTGATGAGCCGCCGCATCATGGGCAATGCAAGTTTTGCCGAGATTCAGGACAATACCGGCCGTATGCAGATTTATGTGCGCCGTGATGACATCTGTCCGGAAGATGATAAATCTCTCTACAACACCGTTTTCAAAAAGTTGCTCGACATTGGCGATATCGTAGGCGTTCAAGGTTATGTGTTCACTACACAAACCGGCGAGATAACCTTGCATGTAACACGCTTTGTACTGCTCTCAAAATCAGTAAAGCCATTGCCTGTGGTGAAAGTAGATGATGAGGGAAATGTTCATGATGCCTTTCATGATCCTGAACAGCGTTATCGCATGCGCTACCTTGATTTGATTGTGAATCCTGAGGTGCGCTTTGCCTTTATCCGACGCACACAGATGATCAACTCCATGCGAAACTTCATGAATAAAAAAGGATATCTGGAGGTGGAAACCCCCATCCTCCAGCCTATTCATGGCGGTGCACTGGCCAGACCTTTCAAAACCCATCATAACACCCTTGATATGCCGCTTTACCTTCGTATAGCGAACGAGTTGTATCTCAAAAGACTCATCGTAGGTGGCTTTGAAGGGGTTTATGAATTCGCGAAGGATTTCCGCAACGAGGGCATGAGCCGTTTCCACAATCCCGAGTTTACCATGCTGGAACTCTATGTGGCGTATAAAGATTATTACTGGATGATGGATATGGTAGAGCAGATGGTGGAGAAGGCCTGTATAGACATTAATGGTACTAATGAGGTAAAGGTGGGAGAACATACCATTAATTTCCAAAGGCCGTGGAAGCGTTATACCATGTATGAAGCCATACGCGATTATACAGGCTTTGATGTGTCGGGCATGAGCGAAGATGAACTCTTCGACACGGCACGTAAAGTTGGAGGTAATCCTGACAAGACGATGGGCAGAGGCAAGCTGATTGATGAAATCTTCGGTACTGCCGTTGAGCCTAAACTGATTCAGCCGACCGTCATCATGGATTATCCGCTTGAGATGAGCCCGCTTGCAAAAAAACACCGACACCACGAAGGATTGGTAGAGCGATTTGAGGTAATTTGCAATGCCAAGGAAATATGCAATGCGTATTCAGAGCTTAATGATCCTATCGATCAGCGCCAGCGTTTTGAGTCACAGATCGAGCTGGGCCGCAGAGGAGATGAAGAAGCCATGGTGATAGATGAAGATTTCCTCAGGGCCCTGGAGTTTGGCATGCCACCTACAGCAGGTCTTGGTATCGGCATCGACCGCCTCGCCATGATACTGACCAATTCCCCTTCTATTCAGGACGTGATTTTCTTTCCTCAGATGAGGCCGGAACAACCTGCATGAACGAAACGGCAGTCAGAGGTAAGCAGCAGCTTTTTCTACTCCTGATTATTTCGGTAGCAGGTTTCCTTCGCCTTCCCTTCTGGCAATGGTCTCTTACCAATGATGAGCTCAGCGCCATTTACGGCCTCAGCCTTGGATCATTTTCGAAAACATTAAAGGATTACGTTTACAACGACATGCATCCTGCCGGAGTGCAGGTCTTTATGTATGTGTGGTGTAAGTTTTTCGGCACCGGCACCTTTGCCGTAAGGCTGCCCTTTTTTCTGATGAGCCTGGGCTCACTGTTGCTGCTCTTTCATGCAGTGCGTAAATGCTGCTCAGCACAGGCTGCCTGGTTCGTGCTGAGCATCCTCAGCGTATCGGAGCTGCATGCCCTGTACAGCCAACTCGCACGACCCTATGCCTTCGGTATGTTCAGCATGGCACTCTTGTTTTATGGATGGAGCGGTATTGCAGCAGGTGAAAAAAAGGGAAACAATCTGGTTTGGTTTTACTGGGGCATCCTGCTCTCGGTGTATAACCACTATTTCAGTTTTCTCACCGCTGCCATCCTCGGAATCGGGGCACTTCTCACCGTACCCAAAGAATACCGAAGGGCCGTTTTTGCCTTCGGAGCGTTGGCTATTGTGTTCTTTCTACCCCATCTGTCTTTGACGATTGCACAGTTTTCCCGCGGCGGACTCGGCACATGGCTCGGTAAACCTGACCTAAGCTTCTTCAGTGATTTCGCCATGCAGCTATCCGGAGGCTCCTCCATTTTACTATTTTTATTTATAATAGGTGGGTTATATTTTTTAAAACCGGCAGGACATGTTCGCGGAGTGCGATTGCTTTCCCTATCGCTTTTTTTGATTCCTGCTCTTATCGGATATTTTTATTCAATATACGTAAACCCTGTTTTGCAGCCTTCCATTCTCCTGTTTGGATTTCCCTTTCTGCTGGTGTCTGTTTTTGCCGGCGAGCCTGCATGCAGTGAGAAAACTGCTATGACGGCATCTGCCGCCATTCTTATTGCAGGAACCCTGAGCATGAAAGTAATTCATCCTTTTCGTCCGGCCGATAAATTTGCCACTTTCAGCGGCATCGCCGACTTATACGAGAAGAGTTACCGTAGCTACGGAGATAAAGCCGCCTACACACTGAATATTGTGAATCCGTTTTATCTTGAATATTATCTGAAGCCACGCGGTCTGAACGTTCCGTTCAAAGCATGGAGCAACCGCGGTAGAGAAGAACTGATGCGTTTCGATTCCATTGTGAAATACGCAGAAGAAGATGTCTTTGTTTATGGCTGGACCAACACCGACAATCCTTCAGAGATACCTGAAATAATACGCGACCACTATCCACACCTGATAGAGCGCCATTTTCTTTTTAATGCCGAATACTATGTATTCAGTCGCAGACAAGAGGATGCAAAAGAACTCCAGCAAACACGTATGATGCGCTTTGCAGAAATTTCTACCGAAGACACGGTGAAGGCTTTGCCTTGCGCCCGTTTGTCTTCAGACGAAGAATACAGCAAGAATATCGAACAGCCCCTGGAGTTAATCTGCGAAAGTACCTCTGACATTCTGCATGCCTCCGTGAAGGTGAATATGCCTGAGCCTGATTCCTCCGCCATGCTCGTCATTTCCATAGACGGAGAAGAAGGCAATGTTTTCTGGGGCTCCATGCCTTTGATTTTCTTCCGTGAAAATTCCGACTCGTGGTTCAAGGTGTATTATTCCATACGTCTTCCCTTACTCAAGCAAAATGACCTGAAGGTGAAGGTCTACCTAACCCATCGTAAAGGAACCCCCGCATGCTATTATCACGACCTTATGCTGAAAGTTACTGACGGAAACGAAGGACTATACGGTGCAAGAAAAGATGCTCAGCTTTTTTCAGAAGAATAGGTGGCGTGGCCGCATCTTGCTCTTTGTTCTGATTATGAGCATCACAGCAGGCATGCATGGCAGAGACATGAGATGGCTGCCTCTTATTCAGGCGGAGGGCCTTGGATATTATTCCTATTTACCAGCAGTCTTTATCTATCAGGATGTTGACTTTGAATTCGCATCACAGGTCGGACCGAAATATTATGCGAGAGATATTAAAAATGATTTTTTGAATCCTTCCGGTGAAGGCTTTGTTAACAAGTATTTTCCGGGAGTATCGTTGCTGCTGTTGCCCTTTTTTCTTCTGGCACATGCCTTGGCACTCATCGGTGCCGGCACTCCCGATGGATACTCCATTATTTATCAGTACGCAGTTGGCGCAGGCGCTGCATTTTGGCTTGTTTTCGGATTTGATCGAAGTCTGACCTTAATTAAAGAGCAAGGTATTGAAACCAAG
>JBIIMV010000226.1:0-3824 GCA_044337805.1 Bacteroidia bacterium | reverse complement strand
ATAGAAACCTCTGTAATGGAAGTCCAGGCACCTGCGGTGTTTCGGGCCTGCATGGTTAAAGAGACGGGATTAGAGAATCGATCGGCAGAAGCCGGCTTTAGCTTAACAATAAGCTCTGCCCGGTTTATGCCACCACTGAAAGTATCACGTAACTGGTCCATAAAAGGGAAATAGAAGACCGGAGCGATACTGCCTGAACGTCCGTATATCGCTGATTTTCCCAGAGTGGAGTCAGACAAATGTGCTGAGATGAGGCTGCTATTTACCGTTTCAAAAAAGTTAATTCGTGCACAATCTCCCGTTACCGGGAAAGAAAAAGTTTGAGAGACCTGAGGCGATCCCGACTGATGATAGTAGAGAGATATTTTTGCAGGAGCCCCTGATCGCAGGGGCGATAGATTCCATACCCCACCGGTTCCGGATTCCTGGTCGGGAAATTCAGCTCTAAACAGAAGACCTTTGAAATAATTGACAAAAGTTTGGTTGGTCGCGAAATCTGTGGGGCTGTTGAGCCAGGCCTGACCAAGCGAAACGGGCAGAACCATTTTGAAATTACCTGAGATACCGCCAGCACCCTGATAGAAGGCATCAGCATAGGAAATCACCGAGGCCAACGGTGTGGACAGGTTACAAAAAGAAGCAGGATTGAGGTCGTTGTAGTAAAGCGAGTCAGAGAAAATATCCCTTGTCAGCTGATAGACCTTTATTTTCTGGAGGCCCTGTAAACGATTATCGAAGCCATAGGCACCACCGGAGAAAGGGATGGAAAGAACCATCGAATCACAAACCGGTGAAGATCCGAAATCGGGGTTATTCTGCTCCATGAGAAACTGGCACATAAATCCGGCTGAAAACTTACCCAACTCTGGGTCATGGAAAGAGCCAAGAAGATTTTCAGGAGTTTCATCTGAGCGCGCCGCTTCAGTACTTTTGGTGACCGAAACGATACCATTTTTTACAACAGCATTGTTCACCAGAAGCAGATCACCGGGAGGCAATAAGCCGGGGTTGAGGCTTTCGGGCTCAGTGCAGGAGGCGAAAAAAGCGATCAGAAGAAATAGCCGTCCAACGCTCAGCACCGGGCATGGGACCCGGCCGAAGCCATTTATCAGCCACATAGATTATTCGCTCAGAACCGATTCTTCCTGAAGCAACTCATCGTAAAAAGAGGAGTATGCATCAAGATAAGTTTCAGGACTATGGTAAGAGAGGATAGGTTTCTGAGAGGCTTTGATGGCTTTTTGGTGTTCGGCAGGCAGAGATTCAGAACCTTCAATAACGCCATCAGAGAAATCAATGGCAAGTTTGGTGAGGTTCAGATGGCTTGGATCTTTTACCTTTTTCACATCAGCCTCAGCGATGCCATCCATGATGAGTTTTCCGGGGAACTTCTTATTAAGCGATACCGGAAAATGGTCGTCGTAGACCGAGTAGACCACCTTCGATTCTGCAAAAAGAGGATCATCGCGATACGCTTTTTTGAGCAATACCGGAAGCGGGGCGGTGAACCATCCATGGCAATGGATGATATCCGGGGCCCATCCGAGTTTTTTCACTGTTTCGAGAACACCGCGACAGAAGAAGATACTCCTTTCATCATTGTCTTCGAAAAGGTCATTCGATTCGTTCGCAAGAGTATGTTTTCTTTGAAAATATTCCTCATTGTCAATGAAGTAAACCTGCATACGTGCAGACTGAATACTTGCGACCTTGATGATGAGCGGGTGGTCGGTATCATCTATGATAATATTGAGACCTGAAAGACGAATCACCTCGTGCAGTTGATTTCTTCTTTCATTGATACACCCGAATCTGGGCATAAAGGTGCGAATCTCCTTTCCTCTTTCCTGAATACCCTGGGGGAGGAAACGTCCGATGTGGGACATATGGGTTTGTTCGAGATAGGGGAAAATCTCTTGTGAAACGAACAGCACTCTTGGCTTTCTCATAGGCAATGAACAGACAAAATCGAATAATACTGCAAAATTAAAAAAAAATCCTCAACCTTGCATGGTTTTTTAGCATGGAAGTAGCCAAAACCCCCGAGGAGCTCAAGGCCCGACTGGGCAATATTCCGCAGGAAAAGAGAGGATTTGTGCCAACCATGGGCGCATTGCATCCGGGTCATACATCGCTGATATACAAAGCTTTGAATGACGGGAATTGCGTTATTGCCAGTGTTTTTGTAAACCGGCTACAGTTCAATAATGCCGAAGACTACCGGAATTACCCCAAAACTCCCGAGCATGATCTAAGGATGCTGGCCGAGGCGGGATGCGAGTTGGTATTCATGCCCGATGAAAAAGATCTTTTTGTTCCGGGATTAGGTCTGAAAAAATACGAGCTGGGATTTCTGGAAAATGTAATGGAAGGAAAGTTCAGGCCGGGACACTTTCAGGGAGTGGCCCAGGTGGTTCACCGCCTGCTGTGCCTTACAGAGCCTTCTATGGCCTATTTTGGAGAGAAGGATTTTCAGCAGTGTATGGTCATACAGAAGCTCATTGAGTTAGAAATGCTTCCTGTTAAGATGATCAAATGCCCCGTGATCAGGGAATCAGATGGGTTGGCAATGAGCTCACGAAATTTGAGATTAAGCGAAGACGCACGCAAGCAGGCAGGGCAAATTTACCTAAGCATGAGAAGATGCCGGGATCGATTTACTTCCGGGGATTCAGTTGAGATGATTTGCGAGCAGGAAACCCAAAAATTACAGGAACAGGGCCTTCAGGTTGAATACCTTGAAATTTGTCATGAAAAGGGACTTGAGCCGGTAAATAAAAGAGAAGAAAAAGACAAAGAGATTCGCGTTTTTGTAGCCGCCTATGCCGGTGGAATCAGGCTGATCGACAATTTAAGTTTATCAGATGAAGATTAACTGGAAAGGATTTCTGCGGGCCATTCTGTTTCTGGGACTGGGAATTTTTCTGGTTGCCTATGCCATCAATAGTCTTGGCGATGAGGAGATGGCACATATGAAGCATGCCTTTGGGAGCGCGCAATACCTTTGGCTTTTCGTGTCCATAATTTTCGGAGCACTCAGCCACTGGTTAAGAGCAGTTAGATGGAACTTACTGATAGACCCACTAAGAACGGAAAAGACCGATACTGTGAATACCCTTGGAGCCGTTATGGTAGGATACCTTGCCAACCTTGCAGTACCACGCCTGGGCGAAGTTACCCGCTGCGGAATTCTGAGCCGTTATGAAAAAGTTCCATTCACCACCCTTGTAGGAACCGTTATTACCGAGCGACTGACAGATATGTTACTGGTCGTATTGTTTACCCTGGTCAATGTGTGGCTTGAATATGAGCAGATGTTTAGTTTTTTCCGGCACAAAGTATTGTTGCCTTTACAGGAAAAGTTGAGTGGGATTCACCCTTTGGTTTTGACCGGCCTTCCCCTTGCAGCAGGTTTGTTCTTTTTTCTTATAAAAAAATGGGTTAGCAAACAGCGCCGCGAGGAAACAAAGGATGGCAAAGTATCGGGAATATTGAAAGGACTTGAGGAAGGATTGCGTTCATTCAGGAAGATGCGTCATCCGGGCCTGTATGTGCTATACTCCATTCTTATCTGGATTGGATACATGCTTTCATCCTGGGTTTGTTTTTTTGCCTTCGGAGCGACCTCTCATTTATCGTTAGGCGCAGGGTTATCAGTATTAACCTTTGGTAGTTTTGCCATGATAGCCGTTCAGGGGGGCATAGGAGCCTACCCCTTGATGGTCATGCTGATATTACAGGAATATCAGATTGACAAAGCTACCGGACTGGCATACGGCTGGATAAACTGGTCGGGGCAATTTCTGTTGATTCTTGCCGGAGGT
>JBIIMV010000224.1:0-3826 GCA_044337805.1 Bacteroidia bacterium | reverse complement strand
ACAAAGTCAGCACAGCCACCACCTGGACAACTGCCACTGCTACCACCAATTCACTTGCCTTATCAGGCCTTTCCGCTTCAACGCAGTATCAGTTTCAGGTGAGAGCGGTTTGTTCGGGAACGACGGGCGCATACAGTGCTGCATCCAGCTTTACCACATCTGCAACAACCCCTGTAGGCACCACGCTTACCATTGGAACCGGAACATCGACTAGCGGCAATACACCTTATGGTACTTATTTCTCAGATCACCGCACCCAGATTCTGGTTACAAGGGCTGAACTTGTTTCAGCAGGTTATACTTCTGCAAACAGCATTATCCGCTCGCTGGCATTCTATGTGACCACCGCATCAACACAGGTGATGAATGGCTTTACCATTCGTATCAAGCATGTCACCAATACCAGCTTTTCCAATAACAGTTTCCTCTCCAATTCCGGTTCAACAACTGTATTCTCCGGATCTTTCACCGCTCTTGCGAATGCATGGAACACGCATACATTCACAACACCGTTTACTTACAATGGAACCAACAATCTTTTGATTGAAATTTGTTGGGATAACAGTACGTTCACCACCGATTCACAGGTTCGTTTTTCTACCACTTCATCAAACATGACCCTTTTCAAAAGGCAAGATGTAACCTCAGGTGGTATTTGTGCTACCTCAAGCGGAACAAGAACAACCTCCAGACCAAACCTTCGCTTTGTATTCAGTAATACCGCTAACCGTGAATTCGCTCCTGTTGATGTAGAGCCGATTATGGATGCTCCGCAGCCATCTTTTACCATCTTCCCTAACCCCGGTTATGATCAGGTGACCTTCAAATATGCTGTTTCTGAAACGGTTCCTGTATCTATCCGCGTGTTTAATATCTCCGGACAGCAGGTTGCAGATATGAACCTCGGTATGCAAACGGAAGGCGAGTACCAGCAAAACTTCAATCTTGCACAATGGCCCGGCATCTCTGCAGGCCTTTATTTCTGCACCATTACCATGGGTGATCAAACCCTCACCACACGAATGATGGTTCAGCCCCGCTGATAGGGTTTTCAGCAACAGAAGAGGTGAAGTACCGAAAGGTGATTCACCTTTTTTGTTTTTGGGGATGCTTCAAAATATGGTTGGGAGAAGATTTTTTTAACACGCAGGAATGTCTTCCGTTCCATGATGTTCAAGACTGAACAATCAATTTGTGCATCACCTTATTTCAACGAATTATTTCAGCGAGAATCTCAGGGCTTTTGAGGTCTTTCCAGCCTGGAACATGTGCAGCAAAGAGAGCGATGATGAGGGCAAGCAGTCTGCTGCGTTCTTCTCTGTTAAGAGGCGGAAGCATGCCTTCAGAAAGCAACGTGTGAAAGAGGCGGCTTTCCTGTTCACTATATGCCGGGCTCAGTCTGCCCTGGCTTCCCGACACAAAGACTCCTTCGGAAGGGTTGAAATATTTCCTTTGTTCGTCGAAGTTGTCTTCAGGATAAAACCCCATTCTTCGGCTCAATTCAATTAGCCAGTGTATATGTTCGTCGGGCTGTACCCCATTGCCCGCATCGAAGCTGCACAGTGAATCGAGCGTGAAAAGGTATAGTTCTGAATCTTCGCCATGGTGATGCAGGCAACGATATAAAACTTCACTCATAAACATGGCCTGTAGTCGTTTAATGGGGTCATGTGTAAGATGTGTGTAAACATGTGCCGATGAGGCCTGCCTTAAAGCGTCTATTCCCTCAGGTTTTGAGAAAAAAATCAATTCGCAATGCTGCAAGGGTTGTAACAGGGCCAGCATGGCTTTTCCTGTTTTACCACCTGTTCCGAACAGCATACTGCGCGCTCCGAAGTCTTCAGTGAAAATTCGGGCAATCTTCTGCCGGTCGGAAAAGGGAATGGTTTTTAAAACAATGCCGCGTGACTTTTGCAGCATTAGTTTCCGATGAGGATTTTACTCACGTAGCGTTGTGACCCGTCGGGATTGGTGCAGTATATCAGATACACACCTGTTGAAGCTTTTCTTCCTTCAAAGTTATTTCCATCCCATATCGCCTGGCCTCCAAGCGACTGTGTGGTGTAAATTACATTTCCTGCAATGTCTGTAATACGGACATCGCAGTTTTTTACCAGTCCTTTTATGGCAATGGTGCCGGAATAATCTCTTCGCACGGGATTGGGATAAACCACCACATTGCTGAATTCGCTGTCGGGTTCAGTAGCGGTATTTTTATAGGAGATGATGCCTTTGTTGGTGCCAAAGAATACTTCCCCGGTTTCGCCATTAATGGCAATGGTTTTAATGGTATTGCTGAGAATAGGACTGTTGTCGGTGTTGAAATGCAGCAATTCGCGTGTGCCATCTGCACTGATGAGGTAGGCGCCGCTGTTTGCAGTGCCTATCCATTTACGATTTGCGCCGTCAACAAGAATACAATTTATGATTTCATTTTCGAGGAGATTCTCTACGTATCCGCCCTGCTCAATCAAAATCTGCTGTGCCTCCCAGTTGGTTTCATCAAATACGGTTGAGGGACTGAAGAAGACCGCAACGCCTTCATTTGTGCCAACCCAAATTTCTCCTTCCAGATCTTCTGCAATGCAAAATACATCGGTGCCGGGCAAGCCTCCGCTGCCTTTGCCGAAGCCGATTTTTCTGATTTTATCGTCAGCAGTGTTGCTAATGGTTCCGCTTTCTGTGAAGGCCAGAAGTCCGCCTGCGTCGGGCATGATCATCCATTTTTGCCCGCCCTGGGTGGCAATAATTCTGCTTATTCTGTTATTGCCTGTGAGGGTCTTGGTGAAGAAGGATGTCCAGCCCTTGCTTTTGTTGTCGTAAACCACAATGCCGTTTTGAACAAGGGAATTGGTGCACCACAGATTTCCATCTTTATCGAAAGTCATGCCCGCAACTCCGGTGAAATTATATCCCGGAATGGAATCGAGTCCGCTGTTGCGGTTGTTAAAAAAAGACTCCGGTCGCTGGTTCCTGAAACCAATAACGCCATGTCCCCACGCTGCAGCAAAAAACCTTCCTGTATCTTTTGGGTCAGGCAGCACCTGTAAAACATCGGTGGCCCCATAGAGCTGTATGAGATTGATGCCATCCACCACAGTCCATTTATTGTCTTTGAAAATGGAAATACCGTCTTTGTTATATTGTTTACCCCACTGATCCTGATCCCCGGGAGCTACATACAATATGCCTTGATTTACTGAAAGGTCATACACACTGTTGGTGGATGGCCCTTCAGGTTTTATGAAGTTGTAGAAGTTGATATTGAGGGCTGCCTTCACCAGTCCGAAAAGGTCGTCGGCAATCCACAAATCCTTGTTTTTGCCGAAATCTATTTCCCGGGGCGATGAGGAGCCGCCACCATAGCCATACTTGGCATCAACAATTGCGCCGTTGGCATCCCACACCTCAACAGAACCGCCAAAAACAAAATAGATGTTTCCGTTATAGCTGCGGATATCGTAGCACTTGTAATCTACGGCAGGCTGCCGAATTTCCCATAAGCCGGTAGATATGTTCAGCCGGTGTATTTTACCATTGTTGCTGCCCACCACTTCATTCGCATACAGATAGCCGCCAAGTAATCCGAGGGCGTTATAGTTGCTGAGTCCTCTTGCGGTATCTCGTTGCCATTGACTCGGATCAGACAGAAATGAATTTGATTTTGAAGCGGTGTAAATGCCTTTTTGTGTAGCAGCGTAATAGCGATCGGCATCGGCAGTGAGCGCCTGTACCGAAAGGTCGCTGTTGGGACCAAGGAACCAGGTCTCTGAAATCTCCTTTTTTATGATGTTGAGTTTTACAATGCCAAAACCACAACAGAGAT
>JBIIMV010000402.1:0-2532 GCA_044337805.1 Bacteroidia bacterium | reverse complement strand
AACAATCCCCCTTGGTTTGAAGTCTGGTTTGATTCAGAATATTATCACCTCCTCTATGCCCATCGCGACAACCAGGAAGCAGCAGATTTTATTCCGCGTATCCTCAACAAAATAAACATAAAAAAAGGCTCTGCTATTCTCGATCTGGGATGCGGCAAGGGAAGGCATGCCCTGGTGATGCAGGAATGTGGCTATCATGTTACCGGACTCGACCTATCTCCGAACAGCATCGGTGAAGCAAAAAAGCTAAGTAATCATCAGGAACCTGAATTCTATGTGCACGACATGAGAATGCCTTTCAGAACCCGCTATTATGATGTAGTGATGAACCTATTCACCAGCTTTGGATATTTCGAAACCAAAAACGACGAACTAAAAACGCTCCATTCAATGAAACTGGCATTGAAGCCGGGGGGAATTATCGTCATTGACTACCTGAATGCACACAAAGTTCAGGCAGGTCTGCCCAAAAGCGGTGAAAAAAACGTTCAGGATATTCAATTCAGCTGGCATACAAAAGAAGATGCAGATTTCGTTGTAAAGAACATTCTTGTAAACGACCGGGGAAGAAAATCAGAGTTTTGCGAGAGAGTAAGGCTGATAAAACCGGCAGAGTTTAACTTATTACTGGAAGATGCAGGTCTGCATATCATCCATACCTTTGGCAACTATAAGCTCGACCCTTTCGTGGCTGAACACTCAGACCGGTTTATTCTCGTTGCTAAAGCAAAAGCATGATTGCACAAAGCATATTATTACTGTTAATGGGCGTAGCAGGCGGACTTCCCTACCTTATGGGTATGGAGCGCAAAGGCAATGGGATAAGGCTGATACTTGCCTTCAGTGGAGGATATCTGATGGCCATCTCATTGCTGCATCTTCTGCCTGAAATTTATGAAGGAGCCGGAGAGTCTGCAGGATTGTGGATACTTGCCGGATTTTATGTTCAGTATCTGCTCGACTTTTTTTCAGGGGGCCTGGAACACGGACACGTTCATCATCACAGACCTGCAAACAGTATTATTCCATGGACCATCTTTCTGAGTCTCTGTTTACATGCTCTCTTTGAAGGAGTGCCCATAGGAATACCCTATCAGGATGAAGAAACTGCATGGTCACTCACGCTCGGTATCGTAGTACACAACATACCCATTTCAATGGCACTCACTGCTCTGCTGAGTGAAACAAGAATAAAAAAGCAAACCTTGATTTTGCTGTTAACCATTTTTTCAGCGATGACACCCGCAGGCATCTGGCTCGCAAGAACCCCACTTATGCCGGCCGCAGAAATGCATCAACATGCAGGTGTAGCACTTGCTATGGCTTTTGTTTTAGGCATATTCCTGCACATTGCCACAACCATTGTTTCAGGTTCTGCCTCTGCCGTGCTGATCGGTAATTTTCTTCACTGAATTAGTGGCCATCCCGGAGGGTCTTTGCCTGATTCCAGTAAACATCCATCTCCTCCAGATTCAGATCCGATAGCTGCCTGCCCGACTCCTTCACCTTCTCTTCAAGGTATTGAAAACGAAAAGCAAACTTCCTGTTGGTAAGCTCAAGCGCATCTTCAGGATTTACACCAATAAGTCTGGCATAATTTACCAACGAAAAAAATACATCGCCCAGCTCTCTGGTGACCTTATCTAACCCGGCACCACTTTCCACCTCTTGCCTGAGCTCACCAAGCTCCTCCTCGACCTTCTCCCAAACCTGTTCAGGTTTTTCCCAATCGAAACCAACACCTGACGCTTTCTCCTGCATTCGATAAGCCTTGATCAAAGCAGGAAGCGATTTCGGAACACCCGAAAGTGCAGAACGATTCCCTTCTCTCAGTTTCAATTTTTCCCAATTCTGCTTTACATCCTCTTCCGTACTGACCTGCTTCAATTCTCCATCTACTGTTCCATAAATATGAGGATGCCTCTCTATTAATTTTTTACACAATGAATCGATGACATCCTTTATAGTGAACCAATCCTTCTCAGAAGCGATTCTGCTGTAAAAAACTATATGCAGCAAAACATCACCCAGCTCTTTTTTTAAACTCTCGGAATCACCTTCAAGTATCGCATCACTCAGCTCATATACTTCTTCAATCGAGAGATAACGAAGACTTTCAATGGTTTGCTTTTTATCCCACGGACATTGCTCTCGCAATTCATCCATGATTTTAAGAAGGTGTCCAAAACTTTCCAAACGGGAATCTTTTTCATTCATTGGTCAAATGTATAAAAGCTTAATACATTTGGTAATATTTTTTTGAAACTGACAAAAAAATGACAAAAATCATTTTTCAAAAAAGTAAACTTGAGTATAAAATTAAATACCATGAAAAAAAATCGAACTCTCAGCCTTATTCTGCTGTTGCTTTCAAATTTCGTTTTCGCACAAAATGGAATTCAAACGATTAACATGCCATCAGGTTTCGCCTGGAATCAGATTCGAGCGAAAAATTGTATGCTGGCAACTCAGAATGATTTTGTTTATGTAGGATTCCAGTCCATTGGACTGGGAATCTGGAATGGTTCCTCC
>JBIIMV010000222.1:0-3839 GCA_044337805.1 Bacteroidia bacterium | reverse complement strand
GGCTTTATTCCCGCTCCTTTGCCTGAAGGTGAATACAAGCTTCGCTTCGTTAAAGACAAGGATACCTTGTGGAGTAAGGTGAATCTTATCTATCAGCAACGCAGCATTCACAGTAAAGAAGATAAGCAAATCCGCCATGATTTTATCGCCCGCACACATAAGTTGTGCAACGATTTCTCCTACACTGTCATGAGTGCCACCAATCTTAGAGATCAGGCCAATGCAATGGCCTCCAGGCCCGAATGTGCAGCTGCAAAGAAGCAACTTGTTGCACTTGCATCTACACTTGATGCTCTGCATGCACGTGTTGTCAGCACCAAGGAAGGCATGATTGCAGATGATGGCAAATTCCTGCGCGACAGAATTTCAACGCTGTATGGCCAAATTGTGGGATACAATGGCCGACCCAGCAAAACACAGACAGACAAGACGGAAACCTTTGAAAAGGAAGTTGCGGAACTAGAAAAGGAATTAAATGGAGTGTTGCTGAAACAACTTCCGTCTATCAACAAACAACTTTCATCCGCCAAGCAACCTATTTTGGAGCGCATGCCCCGGGAAAAGTTTGAGGCGATGAAGTAAATCACTCTTCACAAAAAAAGCCCGCTGTCAACAGCGGGCTTTTTTTTATTTTCAGCTTCAGGAGATCGTTTCTCTGCCGATACTGGAGTAGTAATACCCCAACGACTTCATTTGGTCTAGACCATATAGATTTCTTCCATCGAATATTACTTTCGACTTCATACGTTGGCCTATCTGTTCAAATTCAGGTGTCCGGAAAACACTCCATTCTGTTGCAATCAGCAAGGCATCGGCTTCATCGAGAATAGCATACGGATCACCTCCGAACGTTACTTTATTACCAAGCAAATTTCTCACATTATCCATGGCTTCGGGATCGTAGGCATGAACCGAGGCCCCATGTCTGAGCAATTCATCAATGAGATACAAGGCCGGAGCTTCTCTGATGTCATCAGTATCCGGCTTAAAGGCCAGGCCCCATATTGCAAATTTTTTGCCACTGATGTTCCCTCCGAAGTAATCGAGAATTCTGGGAATTAAGACGGTTTTCTGCTTCTCATTCACCTGCATCACAGAGTCCAGTATGCGGAATTCATAGTTTACCTCAGATGCACTTTTGGCAAGTGCCTGAACATCTTTCGGGAAACAACTGCCTCCGTAACCAATTCCGGGGAATAAGAATCTCTTGCCAATGCGGTCATCACTGCCAATTCCAATTCTGACCATATCCACGTCTGCTCCCAGTTTTTCACACAGGTTTGCAATCTCGTTCATGAAGGTAATCTTGGTAGCAAGGAAGGCATTCGCTGCATACTTTGTGAGCTCTGCAGATTTTTCATCCATGAAGATGATGGGGTTGCCCTGTCTGACATAAGGTCTGTAAAGCTCTTCCATCAGCTTACGTGCTCTTTCAGAACTGGTGCCAATAACCACGCGGTCGGGCTTCAAAAAATCGTCTACCGCAAAACCTTCTCGTAAAAATTCAGGATTAGAGACCACATCAAATTCAACACGGCTGTTTTTTTTGATGGCAGCCTCAACCTTGGCGGCGGTGCCAACGGGCACGGTGCTCTTATCCACAATCACCTTATATTCTTTCATGATCTTTCCCAGATGATCCGCAACGCCCAACACATAAGAGAGGTCAGCGGAGCCATCTTCTCCTGGAGGGGTTGGCAGTGCAAGGAAAATGATCTTCGCATCTTTCACCGCATCCTCAAGCTGAGTTGTAAAGCTGAGGCGACCGGCTTTAATGTTGCGGTGAAACAATACATCGAGGTGGGGTTCGTAAATTGGCACCAACCCACTTTTCATTTTGTTGACTTTTTCTTCGTTGATGTCAACACATACAACGTGATTACCGGTTTCGGCCAAACAGGTTCCGGTAACCAAACCAACATAACCGGTTCCAACAACTGCAATATTCATAAGGGTAGTTTTCGCTTCTTAAGTACTTATTGTCGCTTTACAAAATGTAAAACTTCTTCGGTGATATATTTCAGTGTTTCCTCATCCATTTCTGAATGCATGGGCAATGATATCACACTGGCGCAGAGCTTTTCCGTGACAGGGAAATCTCCTTCTTTATAACGCGGGTCTTGAAAGGCTTTCTGCATGTGCAATGGCACCGGATAGTAAATCATGGCTGGAATGCCTTTGCTGCTTAGAAAATCTCTCAGTTCCTGACGGTCAACTCCGTGGAGCTGCAGCGTATACTGATGAAATACGTGGTTGCTGTTGCCTGCACGGAAAGGAATGCTTAATCGTGCTTCGCCCGAAAACGCCTTGTCGTAAAATGCCGCTGCCTTGTTTCTGGCTTTAGCATAATCATCGAGCTTCCTGAGCTTGATTCTCAGAATGGCCGCCTGAAGGGTGTCCAACCTGCTGTTTACGCCAATCAGATCGTGCACGTATTGTACCGATTGACCATGGTTCGCAATCATTCTGATTTTTTTCGCCAGCTCATCGTCTTGTGTAAATATTGCACCACCATCACCATAGCATCCAAGGTTCTTGGATGGAAAAAATGAAGTGCATCCGATGGTGCCAATCGTTCCTGCCTTTGCTTTTTTGCCATCGGAAAAGGTGTAATCTGCACCAATGGCTTGTGCGGTGTCTTCGATGACGAAGAGCTTGTGCTTGCGGGCAATTTCCATGATGGGTTCCATATCGGCGCACTGTCCGAAAAGATGAACAGGAACAATGGCTTTTGTGCGCGGTGAAATGGCTTTTTCAATGGCCGAAGGCACAATATTGAATGTATGGGGGTCCACATCCACCAGAACCGGAGTCAGTCCCAACAGGCCAATGACCTCGGCAGTGGCAACGTAGGTAAAATCGGCTGTAATAACCTCATCACCGGGTTTCAGGTCCAGCGCCATCATGGCAATCTGAAGTGCATCGGTTCCATTGGCACAGGTGATCACATGCCGGGCTCCAAGGTAGGTAGCAAGCTCTGTTTGGAATTCTTTTACATCCGGACCATTAATGAAGGCGGTCTGTTCAATGACCTGTCTGATGGCTTCATCAACTTCAGGTTTGATATTTTCGTACTGGGTTTTCAGATCCACCATCTGGATCTTTTTGGAGGTAGCTGTCATGTAACGTAAAATGCGGCGCAAAGATAGCCAAGGCCCGTTAATCAGGCAAATGTCTAACTTTGGTGCATGTTGAGGGCATTATTTTCCTTTTTGCTGGCTCTTCCCCTGATTTCTCTCGGGCAGTCTAATAAACCCGACTCTGTGATCAGAGTTCCCATGGTCTCGGTCAGCTACAGCTTTCAGCTTCCCGGCGCAGATATGGCCGAGCGTTTTCGCGCCAACTCTAACGCGGGTATTCATTTTTTTTGGAAGACAAGACGTAACTTACTCTTTGGGGCTGAATGGAACTTTATCTTCAGCAAGAACCCCCGCGAATCGGAAATCCTCGATAGTATTAAAACCTCAAATGGCAATATCATAGACCGTAACGGAGAATATGCGCTTATCAGGTTGTATGAGCGCGGCCATACCGCTTGTTTGCGTTTCGGCAAGCTTTTTCCTCTTTCTTCCCGAAACCTTAATTCAGGCTTGTTTTTTCTCATTTCGGCCGGCTACATGCAACATAAAATCCGCATTGATGAGATCGGGCGTCGCACTCCTCAGCTAAGTCCTGATTACAAAAAGGGGTACGATCGTCTTACTTCCGGACTACTCACGGGTATTTCCGCCGGATACATGTTAATAACCAACAATCGTTATGTCAATGGCTTTATTGCAGCAGAATTATGGCCTGCATTTACTCAAAGTCGCAGGTCTGTTAACTTCGACACCATGACC
>JBIIMV010000221.1:0-3851 GCA_044337805.1 Bacteroidia bacterium | reverse complement strand
TGCTATCTGATAAGGTTGGCGCAAGAACTGCTTTTCTGGAGGAAGGAAAGAATGGATTTTTATTCAGCTCGGGGAACAAATCTGCCCTGAAATCTGCCCTGAAAAAACTGATGTCATGCTCTGCAGAACGACTTCATGAGATGAGCCTGCACAGTCATTTATTGGCCTCGCGTATCACGCCTGAGACCTGGAGCCGTACCCTTATGGAAGGGTCAAAAAACAAAAGACAGAAACCATAAGGCTGCAGTCCTTTGTTTCCGGATCACCCTTATGAATCCAATCAATTCCTGCACAGGTTAGAAGATTTATTTTCTCTAATCTGCTATTTTCAGATCAGTTGTCTGATTGTTTGCCCTGATTGTCTTTTCCCCAATTGCGCAAGGAAATAATCTCCGGTAAGAGCATTTGCAGGTTACGGAGTGATGTAACATAACACCATCTCGCAACGATATCATTCTCTTAGATGCTTTTGATTTTTTCACCTGCACTCGAATTTTGATGTCTCTTATTCTTTTTGCCGGTGATTCAAACAGCATGTTTCCTTTTGAAAATCTTGATGTCGGGCATCTCCCATTTCCCGTCAATAATACCCAAAGCCTGCCTTGGGGAACAAGCATTTTCTGAAAATCTTTTTTGTCCTAACTCTTTTTTTTCTTTCGGCGTTTTTTGTTGTGTCACTTCTGTAAACAAATCTAAATACTTGTAAAAACAAAGTATTAAACCTGGCTTTACCGGTATAGTTGACCCATGAAACCATGAACAGAATTCAAGCGATTTTAACCATCGATACCGATCATTTACCTGAAAATTTTCAGGAGATCATTAAACACGAGCAGGAGGTAGTAGCCAAATGGAAAGCTGATGGCATCCTGGAAAGCTTGTTTCTTCGGCAAGGCAGGAACGGAGCGGTTTTAATTTTCAAGGATGTGGATGAAACACAGGCGAAAGCACTCATGGAAACGCTTCCTCCTCATAAACTGAAAAAAAGCGTGGATTATGACGCATTAATAAAGCCGTTTTAATCTTGATGCAAGATGCTAATATGATGAGTGAATGCCCGGAAGTTTCTCAGTCCATAACCTCTATTGACGGCTGCCTGACCTTAATTATTTTCAAATAGGAAATTTCAGAAAACCAAAAACCCCTGACAAAAATAATTTATCAGGGGTTTTTCGGTTAGGTACCCGGGATCGGGGTCGAACCGATATGAGTGTTACCTCACTGGTGTTTGAGACCAGCGCGTCTACCAATTCCGCCACCCGGGCAACGGGATGGCAAATGTAAACAATTTGCTGAAATGGCTGAATCGACTTTTATTCAATGTCGTGCAGACCATAATCTTCTGCTTTTTCTGTCTCTAAAGGCATTTCGTTCATACCCGTGCTGTTTTGTTTTCCAAGCGTCCACTGATCTGATGCTGTTGTTTCCAGCCAGTTTTTCCCTGATTTGCGGAAAACCTGAACAGAGAGGCCACAACTGTTGGCGAAAGCCTGTTCAAGCTGGGCTACAGTCATGTCTTCTGAAAGGGAAATATCGCCTTTCGACTGAATGACTCTGGCTTCCATAAGGCTAAGGTCGGGATTGAGCCGGTTTTCGGGACCTGAACCTTCTCCGCTCAGATGGGGATGTTTAAAAAAAACGAGTTTCAGCGAAGGGAAGTAAGCATGGAACTGATCAGAAATTTCTGATAGTTTTTGTTTGTTATCGAGAT
This sequence comes from Bacteroidia bacterium, assembly GCA_044337805.1. Classification (GTDB taxonomy): domain Bacteria; phylum Bacteroidota; class Bacteroidia; order UBA4408; family UBA4408; genus JBEGML01. Next base: position 2,140 of record JBIIMV010000221.1, on the reverse strand, counting down.
GGAGTTTCATATCAGGAGGGTAGGACAAGTAAGGGCAACTGGGTGTGGAACACCATTTTTTTTGTGATGCTGCGGTTCATGATTCGTTCCAGAATGCCGTGTTCATGCGGCAGCATGGCCAGCATGCCAACTTCATGTTCTGCAGCAAAGTGATTGATGCCTTCAACAATATCTCCGCTTTTGGGGAAGTGAAGTGAATGAGGGGTGTCTTGAAGGGTGTCTTCCAGTCTGACACCGGAAACAGCTTTGTCTACAGTGATTTTCTCTCCTTCTTTCTCCATACAGAAAACATAAAGATGTGACTGAAAAGCTTTCACCATTTGCTTCAGTCTGTCGATTTGCCAGTGCTGTACGGCACCTTTGTAATCGTAAGCGAAACCTATTGACTTTGGTTTTTTGAAGCCATGTCCCTTTGGTATCACCAAAACAGGAACTTTGGTATTACGGATAACCCCGACGGTACTGCTTCCGATGAGGTATTCGCTCACCATACCTGATCCGCTTACGCCCATCACGATGAGGTCGGCTTCTGTTTTACGGGCCACGGCAGGAATTTCATCAACTGCGAATCCGGCTTCCACCATACATTCAATGTCGAGTCCCTGTGCTGCCCCCTGAAGGAGCAATTTATCTCGGAATTTTTGGAGGGTAGCCATGTTTTCTCTGCGAAGATCTTCGTCGCTGATGAGCACAATTGGCGCTTCGGTGGCGGGAACAGGGATGTGATAGGCATGAAGCAGAATTACTTTCGAGCCAAATTCACGGGCCAGCTGAAGGCCATACTCCAATGCAGAGCCTGAGGCATCGGAAAAGTCTGTGGGGATGAGGATGTTTTTCATCATGGGTTAATGGTTAATGATGTAATCAAGACTCCATTTGCCCCATTCTTCGGGGAATAGGAGCAAGGCAATCAAAAGTGACAGCCTTGGCATGAAGTATTGCATGTCCCACATGGGACGAATGAGTGAGAACGAGGCCGCAACGAGTAACATATCAATACCCAGTACATACATGGCAGGATATTTCATAAATCCAATCAGCAGCAAAAAGCCACCTATCAGTTCGGAGAAACTGGTCAGTGCAGATACCAGAGTGACCACCGGTACGGGAACCTTATACTTAGAGGCAGGTTGCTCAAACCCGCGGGTGACTTCGGCAATGCCAATGTGAAAAACTTTATCAAAACCCTGAGCAAAAAAAAGAATGCCCAAAATGATTCTGGTGAGCAACTCGGCGAATGGGGAGGCAGATTCAATCATGATGCAGATGTTGTTCCGGCTCCGGGTCCGGATAAGGCGATGCTCTCTTCCAGAGAAAGGATTTTTGGGTATAAAACAGTTTCTTCCAGATAAAAGTGTTTTTGAATATCCTGATCGAGATCAAACATCTCTGCAAGGCAAAACCTGTAGTTGTCAGAGGCATCATCGGCAGGCTTGTAGTAACTTGTTGCTAAACGAATTTCCTGAAGAAGCAGGCTAATTCTCCGGTGCTCTTTCAATAAAAGTTCAATAGGTTTTTTTATCATGGTGGCTTCAGGAAAATCATGCGGGAATGTTCCAAGTAATACCTGAACCATTTTTCTTACAAAGGGAAATAAAATGGTTTCTTCCTTACGCATGTGGTTGTCGAGCTCATGAAACAGCAAATCGAAAAGGTTCCACAGGTGGCGGTATTCATCCCTCGCATGGTCCTCTCTGCTCATGAGCTGATGCAGACGCTCATGAATAACCTCTGCCGACTGACGCGTATAGCGGTGATGATTGTCGGTGATATATGCCGCAAGCTCATCTGCACGAAATGCTGAGAAATGATGGAAAGGATAAGCAGGCATTTAATCATACACGTTAAGGAACAAAGCTATACATGTTTCAAAGGGTATGCTATGACTGTTCTCAACACGAAACATGATTTTTATCATATTCCGACTTAGTCTCTCAGGTTCGCTGTTCTCACCAGTGCTTTGTGATCAATCAGGGCGATGCGTTTGCCAACGAGGTCAATGATCTTGTCTGATTTAAATTCTGAGAGCAGGCGAATTGCGGTTTCGGTTGCGGTACCCACCATGCCTGCAATTTCTTCACGGCTTAGCGATACATTGAGTGTTTTACCATCGGCCTCGAAGCCGTATGTTTCTTTAATA
>JBIIMV010000220.1:0-3857 GCA_044337805.1 Bacteroidia bacterium | reverse complement strand
GTCTTCTTTTGAACGTGGCTCCGGACTGAGGTAAGCCATGCTGATTTCATTCCATGCCCCTTTTTTCAAAGCACTGTTCTCGATGGTCTTGTGACGGTATTTGTAAGCGCCTTCTTTGTGATCGAAGTGCACCACAAGCCCCGGACTGTTTCCGGTGTAGTTCTTTGGTATATATACCATCACACTCACCTTCAGCCAGAAATAGTATTTCTCTGTCAGCTGCGCTATTTTTTCTTTGTAAATATCCAGAAACTCTTTGTCGCCCCCCACATAACCGGTTTTTTGTCCTTTACGAATGCCACCTCCCGGGTCGGTTTGATTATCCTGAAATTCTAAATGACGAAGTGGTCTTGCCAGCAATCCTGACAGATTATTATTCCATTCATCTTCTCCTGTGCTTCTGTTAATCAGCAGTGCTGCTTCAAGGGCCGGCGTTCTCTCCAGTTTAAGAAAAGCTTTCTTGTATGCGCCTCCGGTCATTCTCTCATGATCAATGATATCATGCCTGAATTGCCAGTGCTGAAACAGATTGAGGGCAATGAGCAATACTGTTGATGTGATGAAAAACAGGCGTGGAAGTATCCTGACTTTTAGCAGATAATCTGTGCAATAGGCCAGAGGCAGGGCAAGTGATGCATACACCTGCACCATGTTCCGCTGACTGTAGCATCCCCCGGCATACCACCAGCAGGTCCAGCTTGCAGAAATATACAGGGATAACAGAAAGAAAATCCCAAGTGCCGGATATGCTTCTGCTTTTTTCCTGAACATCATCCATAATCCGAAGAGCATCATCGCCGAAAGTGGGGTATAAATAAACCAGCCTTTTCTGAAACTGAACAGGAATAATCTGAAATGGGGATCAAGAAAGTCGAGTCCTTCTCCGGGGTTTCTGTAGGAATTGATCAACCACGACCCTGCACCAAATTTCCAGTATGCCAGCATAGGAAGAAGGATGAGGATGATAAATAATCCTGCCGGTAAAAAGGCAATGACTCTCTTTTTTATTTCTGATAAAAAGCCGCTTGCACTGCCTAAAGGATTGTTCCAGAGAAATGGTATGCAAAGCAGCACCGCCTCGGTGGGCCTGATGAGGATGATAAGTCCGGCTGTTAGCCCTGACAGCAATAGCCGTTTCTTGCTTTTTTCTGAAAAGTAAAGGTCTGTATGATATAGAAAAATAGCATATAGCGCGAACAGGGGAGCATGTGTCAGTGCCGGTGTGTCGCCTGCCAGATGAAGGAAATTCGTTCCAAAAACAAGAACGAACATGCTGCAGGCAGTGATGATGTCGTTGAAATAACGTCTCAACCATTTTCTGGTGTACCACAAGCCCAGTATCGGATATACGAGCATTCCATAGTCTATGGAGTATTGATAGGGCAGGCTGAGTCCATCTTGCGGTAAACCCGAAATGCCAGAAATAACATGTCCGATAATGAAGAAAGGAAAATACAGCACCGACATTCCGGGTGTGTACCGAATCACCCAGTTTCCGGTCTCCCACTTGATAGCCTGATAAAAAGTGGTGCTAATTTCGTAGTTTTGGAATAAGGCCTCTACCCAATCGTACTGCTGAAGGTAAACATCCTGATGAATGAGCAGGGCAGGCAGATACAGGTAATAGCCGAAAACATCCCAGTTAAGCACTTCATCGTGGTTGTGCCCCTGATGCACCCCCAAAATGGCTGCCACAGAAAGCAACCAAACCCACACCGATTTCTCTTTAGTAAATAAAGATAAAATATTTGAACGATATTTTAAATTATCTTTCAAATTCCGATTCAGGTTTTCTGCTTCTTTTTCTTGGCGGCCGGAAAAAGTATATTGTTTAGAATCAGTCTGTATCCGGTACTGTTCGGATGCAGGTTCAGATCGGTCGGTGGGTCGTATACATAGTGCTGATAGTCTTCAGGATCGTGGCCTCCGTAAAAGGTAAAGGTTCCTTTTCCATATTCTCCGTGTATGTAACGTGCTTCATTCAGGCTTTTGTTCTCACCCATAATGAGCACGCTTGATTTGATTTGCTCTTTTCGGAAGGCTGTCGTCTGCCCCATAAAGCCATGCACAATCTTCTCATGATTCTGACAGAGCATCGTGGGCACCGGATCCCATTTGGCAGAAAAATCAAACAAAACAAATAAATCGCTCTTTTCCTGAACAGGCCTGGGAACTCTGACATCGATGTTCGAAAATTCATATTCCATGGGATTGCTGCTCAGGGTGAAATTCTGAAAGGCAAAGGTCTTGTTGAAATCTAATCTCTTCTGGTATCCCGGGTCTGACGGGTCTCCATCAAACATCGATTCACAAATATCTAATCCTTCTGCCGCAAGCGCAATGTCGTAGGTGTCGGTAGCAGAACACATAGCAAAGAGAAATCCGCCTCCTGCAGTAAAGTCTCTGATGCTTTTTGCAACAGCAAGCTTGAGCTGCGATACCTTGTTATAGCCCAGCTTCTGTGCCATGGCTTCCGAATTTTTTTGCTCTTCCTGATACCATGCTGCATTGCGGTATTGCGCATAGAACTTTCCGTATTGCCCTGTGAAATCTTCATGATGCAGATGCAGCCAGTCGTATAACATGAGTTTCCCGCTCAGCACTTCTTCATCATAAACAATATCGTAAGGAATTTCTGCATAAGTCAAGACAAGCGTAACTGCATCGTCCCAGGGCTGCTTTCCTTTGGGTGAATAAACCGCTACCTTGGGTGCCTTCTCAAGCTTCACCACATCCATGTTTGCCTCCGGATTGGCAATCTCCTGTAAGATGGCTGTTGATTTTGCATCGGGTATTACTTCGTAACTGATGCCCCTGATCTGGCATTCCGCTTCCAGACTCTTGCTGTAGGGCATCATGAAACTTCCTCCCCGGTAATTCAAAAGCCAGTCAGCACTCAATCCGTTCTTAATGGTCCAGTAGGTGATGCCGTAAGCCTTCAGATGATCTTTCTGTGCCTCATCCATCGGAATCAGCAAATACGCAGCAAACAGGGGCTGTGTGACCAAGAAAAATACAAACGCGGCTACTCTCCTGTGCATACTAGCAAAGGTAGCCATTCGTTTTTCTTATTACAAGAAAAGGGGCTTAAAACTACGCGTCCGGCAGGATTTTTTCGCGACGGTCTCTCAGTGCCGTCATGGGTTTTTCCCAATAGGTGTAAAGAAGGTACGATAGTGCATAAACAAGCACCCAGAACACGATGTACCAGGTCCATGCTGCTGCCGGTGTGTCTATGTTCCCCGGTGCTTTCACCTGTTTAAGGATGACCTGACAAATCAGTCCGAGATTCAACAAATACATGGAATAACTGATTTTGCTGGTGAAAGTAAGGAAACGGTAAGTAGCTCCGCTTCCGCTTTTTATCTGATCGAAGAAGGGCAGGCAGGCCGCAAAACACCAGCTGCTCAAACTAAACCTGAGCACCTTGTTGTAAAAAGTATCCACTGCCAATGGATGGGTTTCAAACCAAAAAAAGATGCTCATTCCGACTATCATCATCCACCACTTGCCTTTTCCCCAGTGTTGAGGAAACTGTTGTTTTAGCCAAGCGGACCAGACTCCCGCTGCAATGGCATCAAGTCTCAGCGGCACCATTTTCCGAAAGTGAATATCCCAGGTATAGTCATTCACCTCCATCACTCCTGCTTTTAGTAAACGAAGCATTATTGGAACAACGGTGAATATCATAAGGGCTACAAGAAATTTCTTTTCTGCAACCATATTTTTCATTACAAATGAAAGCAGACAGAGCAAGAGTGGAAAGCTCAGGTAAAACCACTCTTCTACACTCAGGCTCCATGATTCCCAGAAAAATCCCTCCAATGGATGAACGAGATTTTGAGCGAAAAAGATAA
>JBIIMV010000219.1:0-3859 GCA_044337805.1 Bacteroidia bacterium | reverse complement strand
CTACAGCCATCAGACTGGGAGGGCAACACCTTCACCATATCGAACTTAGGCATGTTTGGTATTGAAGAATTCACCGCCATTATCAATCCGCCCGATGCCTGTATCCTGGCAGTTGGTGGCATCAGAGAAATCCCTGTAATAAAGAACGGACAAGTTGTTCCGGGGCACATGATGAAAGTAACGTTGAGTTGCGATCATCGCGTTGTAGACGGAGCAACCGGAGCGGCCTTTCTTCAGACCTTGAAAGGGATGTTGGAAGAACCTGTTAGGTTGCTTGTTTAAGCAATAATCAAAGAAATAAAAAAGGGTGGCAATGGCCACCCTTTTTTATTGATAGGTATTCAAAAAATCAATCTCGTTTTTTCAACCATCCGGCTACAGCGGGTGCGAGCTCCTTTTGGGATTTTCCGCCCACGAAAACCCCAATGTGACCGCCCTGAAACATGTACAATTCCTTGTCTTTACTTCCAACATGATCGTTAAGCGGAATCGTAGCCGAAGGAGGAACAAGATGATCATCGGTGGCATAAACATTCAGCAGAGGCATGGTGATATTTTTCAGGTCCACCACTTTGTTTCCGATTCTCAATTTTCCTTTCACGAGTTTATTATCCTGATAAAGTTCCTTCATAAATTGCCTGAAGCATTCGCCCGCCTGGTCGGGAGAGTCGGCAATCCATTTTTCCATACGGAGGAAATTAGAGAGCTTATCGGCATCATCGAGCATTTGCATCATACCATTGTACTTATTGAACTTCATCATTGGCTTGAGCAGTTCAAAACCAACATTGAGGAATTCACCGGGAATGAGACCGCCATTTCCATCTACGATAGCATCAAAATCCATGTCTTTGGCCCAACGGAAGAGCAATCCATCATTGCCTGAAAAATCGATTGGAGTCACCAGCGTGATAAGATTCTTGACCTTCCCGGGGTGCAGAGCCGCATAGATGGTGCTGAGGGTTCCGCCCTGACAAATGGCCATGAGGTTAATGCTTTTGATATGATGTTCATGTCGGATAAAATCAACACAGGCATTGATATAACCATTTACATAATCATCGAGATCATTGTAACGGTCGGCGCGGGTTGGATAGCCCCAATCAATCACATAAACATCAAGACCGAGATTCAGGAGATTTCGTATGTAGCTTCTGTCGGGCTGCAGGTCGAGCATTTCGAAGCGGTTAACGAGTGCATAGACAATCAGAACAGGAGTTTTTACGGTTGGCGGGGTTTCCCGATCGTAGCGGAACAATTTTAATTTATCGAGGTGATAGACCATGGATTTAGGTGTAGTACCGACCTCCACTTCACCGATATTATTGAGAGTTTCAAACCCTTTGATGAGTCTGGAAGTAGCCTGAACCATTTCCTTCATCGGATTCGTATTTAGATTTTGCATAAAAGGAAAAATAAAAAAGGAAGCCGAAGCTTCCCTTTATGAAAACGTCAGGATTAACGGCTTGATTTTTTTGACTTAGATGGACGAGCATCAGATGCCTTATAAGGCACAGCCCGGGCCGCATCCCATTCAGCGAGACGGGCTTCAAGATCACGGACCCTTTTTTTCAGGTCATGGAGCGCCTTATGCATTTCATCGGCCTCAGAGCGGTAGACCACAGGCACAGCCGCAAAGTTTTTCTCGAATTGTTTCTGCATATCCTGCTTCACAGTCATACCGAGACTCAACACCTCGGCTTTAAGACCGCTGTATTCATCACTCGCGAAAAGTTCAGTAAACACCTTTTCGTTCACAGCAGACCATTCGGAGAAGAACTTTTGAAATTCCACAGGTTGTTTCCCGGCGCTGAATTTTTCAGCCACCATCTTCATTGAAAGCTCGAGCGCTTTACCACCGGCAGTATACACCAGATATTGCAACTGACTTTGTTTGATAGACAGCACCGCCATTTTATCAAGCACACTGATGATATGTTCCATTTGCTCTTTTTCCTTACCCGGCGACATGAGTTTCATCAATGGAGCCATGGTACGGGTGTAATGGTCGGCCCATTGATTGTACATGTCGAGGAATTTGGACGAATCGGCGTTCATAAATTCCGGGAAACCGGCCATCGAAGACTTCCATGCATTCCATGACTGCGTGTGCATATCCTGAGAAGAAGAGAAGTTATGATAAACCATTTGGATATAACGTTCAAACATCTCCTTTACACTTTGATGTGGAAAGAAATGAGAGAACATATTTTCCACCATAGATTTATATTGCTCCGGGGAGAAGGATTTCTGCCAAGCATTCATATCGAATGCCCCTTTCTGCATGGCTTCAAAAGCAGGTCTGTAGAAATCCTGCATGGTTTTCATCAGATTACCGGAGAAAAACATATTGGAGAAAGCATCCTTAGAAGTACCATTCGCCATCATGTTCGCCATATTATCGAAAGCTGCATTCATCATAGACTTCCAATTATCGGCAGAGGAAGAGAACAAGTTATTTGACCAGGCGCCATTGGCTTGACCCGTATGGCCCATATTCATCCAGTTATTAAAAACCTCGCGGTTAAAGTCCATCATTTTTTTGGCATTCTCCATTTGTTGTGTGTACCAATGGGAGAAAACATCTTGGTGAGCGCCGGAAGATTTTTCTGAGGAAGATTTAGATTCTTCTTTTTCTGTTCCGGGTCTCAAGATGTTCATTTGATGATTGAGCCACTCGCGGTAGAGTTCCGAATTTTTTTCGAAGGCATTGCCGTTCATCATATTTTGTTGCGCTTTGGCAGCGGTATCCATCCAGTTTTTTACTGTTTTGGAAGATGCATCGACAGCATTGTCTATGACTTCTTTCATGTTTTTCATGGCGAGAAGCGGGTTTTAAAATTTGCCGCAAAGGTACGCTTTTATTTTACAGAAAAATCATTCGGATGCCAAACAAAATTAACCGCTAATAAAAATACAACTATTTGTTAATCAATAATTTAAAATCCAAATTTTCCATAAACCTCATTTCAATCATACACAAAACATAGGAAAAGAAAGGTTATTTGATGGCCAATCCTTAATAGCTTTTGCTAAATGTAAGGGATTTGCGAAAGACGTTGGCTCCTTTTGAATGATGTCCAAGGGCATTGGATTGTTATGCGGATTCTCCGGAAAAAACCGTGCATTGGCAAAGCAGGTTTTCTACATATTTTGTATCAGGCTATCATCCTTACATTTGCTACGCCATATTCGGGGTACTTGTAAAACGTTACCTTTATTGTTAAAATTCGAACAGATACATTTATCGGAAACTGGACATTTTTTGGCCGAAAAACCACATTCATTTTTCTTGAACACCAATCATAACATGAAATATAAAACTTCAGCAATTGAAAAAAAACCAACATTAAGAATGTATGCATGCTTCCTGTTGTTTTTATTCTTATTGACAGGCTTTTCGGGATTTAGTCAGACCATTTATCAAACAGAAAGCAAGGTCGTGAGCATATCCATCAACAATCAGGTTGTTGTGGAAGACTGGACAGTATCGCCGGAAATTAATCCTGATATTTTTGAAGCCGAGTGTACAAGCAAAAAAAACAAAGTTACATTCAAGACAGAGCAAGACTCCATTACATTTCAAATAGGCACGGGAGAAACCGTTGACTTTATCATACAGAACAGTAAAAACGAACAGGCTCACACCCGTATAAAAGGTATAGAACCTAATGCCAACTTTACAAAGGAATACATTGAACAATACAAAGGGAAAACATTTGTCGAAATACCCGAAGTAAGCGAATTGGTGAATATCATAATGGTTTTAAATAAAGATGCCGAAAAAGAGGGCAACATGTTTGACACCAAGCAGGAGTATTACAAAGAAGTGAAAGAATATTTTAAACCCTTTATAAAT
>JBIIMV010000216.1:0-3915 GCA_044337805.1 Bacteroidia bacterium | reverse complement strand
ATTCTCGTGAGTGCTGGAGGGCATAACTGAACTTTGGATGTAAAAATATATATTTATTTTTTTCGAAATATAATTTTAGAGATGTCTAAATTAAAAATTAAATAGATTTAATTATTCTGCTGAAAAGGCTCCTTATCCCATTTGAAAACACTGATATGGAGCAACCTAAACAGGGATGAAAATCCGTTTATAAATTTCAGCTTACATTTTAATAATTTTCCTGACCACATGAATTCTATGGTCATTTACGGTCAAAAGGTATACACCGGGATTCAGAGGGCTAAGATCAACTCCGGAGGAAAAATCAATTGCATTCAAATGAAGAATGGTTTTACCCGACAAATCCTGTATAGAGCCTGAAAGGGAAAAGTAGTTTGGATTGGGATAGCGAAAATACAATCTATCCCTTGTTGGTACAGGAAAAACCAGAAATTCAGGAAACAAACGGACATCAGGAAGAGAGAGAGCAGAATCTGAGATGAGGCTGAGAAATGCCTCTCTAAGAGTGGTGGGATAACACTTGGAGACCGATATATTTCCAAATTGGAGTGGAGAACTGTTGTAATAACCGGCAGCTAAAACATCACCCGAAGGGACTACCGATATATCTGAAACAAAAGAGGCCCCATCTATTCCGAATGCTCGTAAGGGGAAAAAGCCGGAATCCATTACTGCCACAAAACCATTAAAGGTACCGAGCGGAAATCGGTTTCTAAGGGTATCATTTGCAAACACCAATAAACTGTCTCCAAATCCACCACCGAAAAAAATATTCCCCTGCTCATCATAATCCAGACCTCCGTTTAAGTCATGATAGATACCCCCAAAAGAGGTACTTTTCAGGAAGTTTCCGTTTAAATCGAGTTTAGTGATAAACAAATCTCTGCCCACCGGCCGAGGTTGTAAGGTATCAGCACCAAGAACAAGAACATCATCCTGAAAATTGCCGAAAACCAGCAGCTTGTTACTAAAATAAAATTCTATGTCTATACCGGTGTCCTCATTCATTCCACCGAATGACTTTGCCCAGGATACGAGACCTGAAGTATCGAGGACAGCAACAAATCCCTGATTGGTTCCATCCATTGTATTGTTCACCAATACCTCTGCATCAAAATCAAGGTTAACACTTCCAAAAAATCCGGTAATGGCAATCTGAGCACCTTGATTAACAGTCAGGCTGTTACATCCATCATCAAACTGAGAATTACCGAAAGCCCTGCACCATGCCATGTTGCCGTCTGATGCGTTCATTTTCCAAATCATCATATCCGCATTCCGCTGAGAGCCGAAATGGCCGGAATGCTGAATCCGATTTTGGTCAATGGTCAGGGAATCTGAATAAAACTGAGCTGATCCGTATATGTGACCCGATGAAGACACCTTAATCGAAGTAACATAATCCATAGCATTACCGCCAAAAGACTTCAGCCATATCAGATTTCCGGAAGGACCAATAGACGCAATGAAGCAGTCCGCATCCGGACTTTGAGTATTGAAGTTACTGACTGAAACACCATTGATGCTCATATCAGGACCACTAAAATATCCGGCAATAAAGACTATTCCGTTCTCATCGATGCTAATAGAGTAAACAGCCTCATCGTACAAACCGGTAAGATGAACCGCCCAAATAAATTGGCCATTCAAATCGTATTTAAGCAAGTAGGAATCTCCTGTAGGACCGGGAAAAGCATTATAAAAAACAGTATCGTGAACAAGAACAGAATCACTGTTGAAGGTTCCGGCAACGTAAACCGCACCTGAAGTGTCATTGGCAACCACCCAATTCTGATCCAAATAGTTTCCGCAAGGATGCACCAGCCATTCAAATCCGGCTGCATGAATCTTTACAGTTGGAAAAAGAACCAGGGTAGAAATCCAAAGCAAAAAACAGGATAAAATTCTAAACATAAACTTATCTGAACCCATGCAAAAATAATTAAAATGACCTTTGAGGTACAAAAGAGCCGTAAACAAAGACGAATTATCAACAAGTCTTCATCATAACTGCTTAGGCATGCGGAAGCGATTCACCAAAGCCTGCTGAAAAAATCTCCTGCCGCCAAGGAAGAGAGAACCCATTTTTATTTAATTTAGTGCCATTCGAATATGGAAAGGCCGGAGACCAGCGCCATCAATCTGGAAGAAGAAAAAAGAGAAATTCTAAAGCGATACAGGGCGCTTTTAAAGTCGTGCAGACGACAATCAGACAATTCAGATAAAAAGCAAATCAGGAAAGCTTTCGATCTGGCACTGGAATCGCACAAGGGCATGCGCCGCAAATCGGGCGAGCCATACATCTATCACCCAATAGCCGTTGCTCAAATCGCAGTCAGTGAAATTGGTCTTGGACCGACTTCAGTGGTTTGTGCGCTGCTGCACGACGTGGTTGAGGATACCGAGATTACCCTTGAAGATATCAAGCAAATGTTCGGGGCCAAGGTTGCCTCCATCATTGACGGATTAACAAAGATCAGCGGAGTCTTTGATCAGACCAGCTCCCTGCAGGCCGAGAATTTCAGGAAGATGTTGTTGACCTTGTCTGAGGATGTGAGGGTGATTCTGATAAAACTTGCGGACCGGCTGCACAACATGCGCACGCTGGACAGCATGGCGGGTGATAAGCAGCTGAAAATTGCCTCCGAGACCCTTTACCTTTATGCCCCACTTGCGCACCGACTGGGTTTAAATGCCATCAAGACAGAGCTGGAAGATCTGGGATTAAAGTACACCGAGCATGAGGTATTTGATGAGATCACCAACAAACTGATAAACACCCAGAGAGAGCGAAACCGTTACATCAACAAATTCAGCTTACCTATTATCAATGCCCTGACAGATGCGGGCATGGACTTCGACATCAAGGGACGTGTAAAGAGCATATACTCTATTCGCAACAAGATGAAGAAGCAGGGTATCCCCTTTGAAGAGGTGTTTGATATTTTTGCCATCCGCATCATCATCAAGACCATGATAGAGACGGAGAAGTCAGAGTGCTGGAGGGCGTATTCCCTGGTCACCGATTTTTACCATCCCAATCCGGACCGACTGAGAGACTGGATTTCGACCCCAAAAGCCAACGGTTATGAATCGTTACACACCACCGTTATGGGTCCGGAGGGTAAGTGGGTTGAGGTGCAGATACGCACAGAGCGCATGGATGAGATAGCGGAGAAAGGATATGCTGCGCACTGGAAATACAAGGAGAGTGCTGCGGAGAATGCCTTAGACGAGTGGATTTCGAAGATAAGGGAACTGCTGGAAAAGCCCGAGACCAATGCTCTGGATTTTCTTGACGATTTCAAGCTAAATCTTTTTGCGGAAGAGATTTTTGTTTTCACCCCCAAGGGAGAGTTGAAGACCTTACCTTCAAATGCCACCTCCCTTGATTTTGCATACGAGATACACAGCCAGGTTGGCAATCGTTGCATCGGCGCCAAGGTGAACAACAAACTGGTGCCATTGAGTTATCAGCTTAAGAGCGGCGATCAGGTAGAGATTCTCAGTTCAAACAAGCAGAAGCCCAAAGAAGAGTGGCTGGGTTTTGTTGTTACGGCCAAGGCCAAGTCGAAGATTAAGCATGCTCTGCGGAACGAGAAGATAAAGATTGCCGAAGAGGGCAAAGAAATACTGAACAAGCGGCTCGAGTTGCTTAAGGTACCAAACAACAAGGTGAATCAGGCGCGGCTGGTAAAATTTTTCAACTTAGCGAACTATCTGGATTTATGTTACCAGGTAGCCACCGGAGTGTTGAGTTCCAAGATGCTAAAAGATGCCATTGGTACCGACAGGCAGGTAAAAGAGCAGAGCGGCCTCAGCAAGAAGACAGGACAAAAGACCCTGGAGGAGATTGTTCAGGAGATCCGCGGCAAGACCGCCTCACTGGTTGTCGGACAAGGGGTAGACCGGCTC
>JBIIMV010000215.1:0-3931 GCA_044337805.1 Bacteroidia bacterium | reverse complement strand
AATGTTTACGATTTCTGTTATCAGGTAGTAAACTCTTATGACCCGAATATGAAAGAGGTGTATCCTGTAGATGTCCTGCCGGGATATAACGACTGGTTCACCTATACCATCCACTTTCAAAACACAGGAACTGCACCTGCTTTCAACATTCGTTTACGCGATACTTTAGATACCAATCTTGATTTAAGCACATTTGAAGTATTGTCTTATTCGCATCCTGCTGTAGTGCATATTAGCGGCAATCAACTTGTTGTACGTTTTAACAACATCATGTTGCCTGATAGCACCAGTGATTACGAAGGAAGCATGGGATATTTTCAATATCGGATAAAGCCCCTGCCAAATCTTCCTGTTGGAACCCAAATTGAGAACACTGCCTATATCTATTTCGATTACAATGCGCCCATCATCACCAATACCACGCAGAACAATTTTGAAATTGCGGGTTCCGTGAAAGAGTCCATTGGAGGAAATGAGAAGTTTGAAGTTTTCCCTAACCCGGCCACGAACATGGTAACGATAAGATCAAAAACCCATGTTCAATCTATAGAAATCTTTAATACGGTAGGGGAGAAGCTCATGCAAGTAAACTCCAGCCATCAAATCAACATCGAAGCCTTACCGGCAGGATTATACCTCCTTCGCATCAACGGAACGCAGGTTTGCCGAATTGCGAAGCGCTGAGGTTTGCTGAATTAAAAAAACTGAATCCTATCAGTTTTCCTCGACAGGACCGGGTGTCTTTGCCTCATTCTGTTTCATGATGCCCCCTTTGTTGTAAATACCTGCAAAACGGAGGGATTCCGCATCGAAAATCAAAAGTAAACAGGACGTTTTTTGAAAATTTAACCGTGTAAAATTAAAATTAAATTTTAAATTTGCACGCTTAAATACCCCATGATTAATCGTTTTGTCATCAAAGAACTCTTGGAGTTACTGAGTGAATTTCCAGCCATTGCCATTATTGGCCCCAGGCAGGTTGGAAAAACAACCCTTGTCAAAGCCATTCAAAAAGAAATAGACCTTGAGCTCGTTTATACAGATTTAGAAAATCCTAAACATGAAATTAAATTAAGCGATCCGGTTCTGTTTTTTGAGAATAATGAAGATAAGTGCATTGTTCTTGATGAGATTCAGAGGCGTAAGGATTTGTTTCCCCTTCTCCGCGCCATGATTGACCAAAACAGAAAACCGGCCCGATTTATCTTGTTGGGCTCCGCTTCACCCGATTTAATCCGTGATAGCTCCGAATCACTGGCAGGAAGAATATTTTATAAGGAATTATGTCCTTTTCATTTGTTGGAACTGCCCGAGCATGCTGAACAAAAACTCATGCTGAGAGGAGGGTATCCCAATGCTTTCCTGGCGAAATCAGATAAAATGAGTGAATTATGGAGAGAAGGATTTATTCAAACCTATGTAGAAAGAGACTTGCCATTATTGGGTTTACCTCTTGCACCCGGGGAATCGCGGAGATTGCTCAGAATGTTGTCGCATTTGCATGGACAGATTTTGAATTACTCCATGCTTTCAAAAGCTTTAGGATTGAGCTCTCCAACCGTAAAGAAGTATATCATGTTTTTAGAACAGGCATTTTTGCTTTACTTGCTCGAACCATATTCCGGAAACACAGGAAAGAGAATAATCAAATCACCCAAACTTTATATACGAGATTCCGGCATGTTGAATACCTTGATGGGAATCCGTACATACAATGATTTGCTTTCGAATCCCGCAGCAGGTGCAATTTGGGAAGGATTTGTTCTGATGCAGATTAAAACAGTTTTGCCATACAACACTGATATATGTTTTTACAGAACCAATCATGGCGCTGAACTGGATGTAGTGCTTACCTTTCCACAAGGGCTGCGCATCGGAGTTGAAATCAAATTCAGTTCAAGCCCAACACTCAGCAGAGGCAATTTTGAGGCTATGAGAGATCTGGATATAAAGCAATTCTATGTGATTGCCCCAGTTGATGATAGTTTCATGTTGAAGGAAAATGTTCATGTTATGGGAATCACACGGTTTGTAAAGATGTTGAAGGAACAAGCCTAAATAAGGTGACCACAACTCAACATCGAAGCCTTACCGGACCGATTATACCTCTTTCGCATCAACGGAACGCAGGTATGCCGAATTGCGAAGCGCTGAGGTTTGCTGTGATTAAATCCTGAGAAAATGGATGAGGGTTATACCAAATTAACCCCGCAGGCAACCACCGAACCAATCCCATAGGGGTGATATGTTCTTAGCAAATGTTTAAATGGTGCACCAAACCAACCCCGTAGGGGTGGCAAGGTTGTAGGTAATCACGTATGATATTACCCAACCAACCTCGCGCGGTGAAATGATCATAGCAAATGTTTAAATCATACACCTGAACCAACCCCGTAGGGATGATATGGTTATAGCAAATGTTTAGATGATACCATCCATCCAACCCCGTAGGGGTGACATGATTATAGAACGATTGAATCCTCCGCCGAACCAACCCCGTAGGGGTGACACGATTATATAAAATGTTTGGAGCATCAACCCCACCAACCCTGTTGCGGCAAAACCTCCATTCGAATATCCATAAAACACAGAAAAATTAGATTTAATTCTAAAAAAAAGTATTAAATTTGCGAATAAAATCAAAAAAGTACCAGTTTGAATCTTGTAAGACAAATAACTCCGGAAATTGAAAAAGACTTTTTCAAGGGTAAAATTGTGGTCATCCTCGGTGCGAGACAAGTCGGAAAGAGCACCCTGATGAGGATGTTGCCCTCATGTATGAAAATGTCTGTTTTGTGGCTGGATGCAGAAAACGCAGATGTGCCCATCCTACTGAAAAACATTAACCAGGAGCGGTTGAGGCAATTGGTTGGCACACATAAAATTGTCATCATTGATGAGGCGCAAAAGATAGATGGCATCGGGACGGTTTTGAAACTATTTGCCGATTACCTGAAAGATGTTCAGGTGATTGCCAGCGGTTCCAGTGCATTTGAACTCCGAAACGCACTCAATGAACCCCTGACCGGTCGCAAGTTTGAATGGAACCTTTATCCCTTTTCATTCCATGAAATGGCAGACAATACAGGGTTGCTTCAGGAGATGAGAAACTTACCACAGCGCCTGCTGTATGGGTATTATCCTGAGGTAGTCACCCATCCTCAGGAAGCGGAGCGCCTGTTGCGATTCCTTTCAGACAGCTATTTATATAAAGATATCTTTCTCTTTAAAGGCATCAAGAAACCTGAGAAGATGCTGGAGCTGCTAAGGCTGCTTGCATGGCAAATTGGGAGCGAGGTAAACTACAATGAACTTGCCAAAACCCTAAGAATGGACAATCAAACCATCGAGAGTTACATGGCCATGCTGGAGATGGCATTTGTGATTTATAAACTGCCGGCCTATCATACCAACCAAAGAAGCGAACTAAAAAAATCGAAGAAAATTTATTTCAATGACCTGGGCATTCGCAATGCATTGATCAACGATTACAGACCTGTAGAAACAAGAAATGATGCGGGTGCCATGTTCGAGAACTTTGTGATGAATGAGTTGCGCAAGCAAAATGAATACAGGCAGATTCATGCCAACTTTTATTTTTGGCGCAATACCGATCAGAGAGAAATTGACCTTGTCATCAAAAAGAACAACCGCATGCTGACCTTTGAAATTAAATGGAATCCGGTGCAGAAAGCCCGGTTAACCAAAGGGTTTACGCATATTTACGGGGAGCAGGAATTTGGGGTCATACACCGGGATAATTTTTTTGACATGATTGCAAAATTCTCATCCCATAAGTTTTGAAGCACCGGAAATTAGACCTTAATGCTGCCTTTTTCGTTTTATTCTATGAGAACTTTATTTCCGGTATTTGGGTTGTGTTTTCTTTTTGCTTGTGTTAATCAGCATGAAAAAAACAAGTGTTGCATAA
>JBIIMV010000214.1:0-3935 GCA_044337805.1 Bacteroidia bacterium | reverse complement strand
AGACAGCAAAGTGTTCATCAGAAAGTTTATGCTGGCGACCACTTTACGTATGCTCTGCTACCTCTTTGTAATAACACTGGTCTTTTTATTTAAACAGAGCATGGCCAAACACTTCACTCTGATTTTCCTCTGTCATTACCTGTTTTTCTTCCCGTTTGATACCATTGTGCTTTTTCTTCAAGCCAGAAACTCCAAGCATTGAATACTGATTCATCATTTCTAATCGCTTTATTGCGCACCCTTTCAGGGCTTCTGTTAATTTTCGCCATTGACCTTTACTTTTTTCAGGCCCTGAAAACCGTAACCAATAAATGGTCGGGCAAAGTGAAATCAAACCTTTATATTTTATACTGGTCACTGACAGGGTATGCTGTACTTATTTTCCTGGTCAATCTTTTTCACCCCTTTCAGGAATGGGGTTATTGGGTGCGGATTTACGGTTTTTCAATTTTTGTTATTCCTCTGATTTGCAAGATTCCCGCCATACTGCTGCTGCTGGTCGACGATCTCATTAGGGGTGTCAGATGGCTATGGAGAAAAGGCCGAATAAGTTCTGCTTTGGAGCAAGATAATAAGACCGAGCAGAAACCCATCAGCCGACTGAGGTTCCTCAGTCTCACAGGAACCATGCTCGCTGCCTTGCCATTTGGGGCGATGATTTACGGGATGATTAAAACAGGATTTGACCTGAGAATAAGAAAAATTGTTTTGTCTTTTCCCAATTTGCCGGATGGCTTCGAAGGCTTCCGCTTTGTTCAGATTTCAGATATACATTCCGGGAGTTTCATCCATGAGTCCTATTTTGAAGAAGCTTTCCGATCCATTCAGACCCTTAACCCTGATGCCATTTTTTTTACGGGCGATCTTGTGAACAATACCGCTGAGGAGGCTGAGCGTTTTCATAAAACCTGGGCGGCTCTTTCCGCACCAATGGGGGTGTTTTCAACCCTTGGAAACCATGATTACGGCGATTATGTAGTTTGGCCAAGTGAGGAGGAAAAGGCGTCAAATCTGGAGCGCCTGATCAAGGTGCATGAAAAGGCCGGCTGGACACTGCTTAGAAATCAGCATCATGTTCTGAAAAGGAACGGGTCTGAAATTGCCCTGCTGGGAGTTGAGAATTGGGGAGCCAGCATGAGGTTTCCAAAAAAAGGTGATGTAAAAAAAGCATCCGCCGGGCTAAAAAATCTGCCTTTCAGAATTCTCCTTTCACATGACCCATCACACTGGGATGCACTGGTCAGACCGCAGCATCCTGAAATTGATCTTATGCTCTCAGGCCATACGCATGGCATGCAGTTCGGCATTGAAATACCCGGTTTCAAATGGAGTCCAAGTAAGTATTTCTATAAACAATGGGGTGGTGCCTACCGCGAAAACCGGCAAGTTTTATACGTCAACAGAGGTCTAGGCTTTCTGGGGTATCCCGGAAGGGTTGGTATTCAACCCGAAATAACCGAGATTACGCTTATTAAAGGTGAAATCTCTGTACGTGAGGATGCATGAATAAAAAAGCGTGAACAGAACATTGCGTCCACATGATGCCTCTGCGATTCCCTGTCACTGAGCATCCTTCAAAAAAGGTTTTTGTTTCTCCTTTGCACTGGGGGCTCGGCCATGCTAGCAGGTGTGTACCTATCATCCGACACCTGCAAAAAAACGGATTTGAAGTTCTCGCGGGAGCCAATAATCACCAAAAAGAATTGCTTGAATGTGAGATTCCTGATTTATCTTTTTACGAGGTACCGGAGCTTGAGGTCAGACTGGGAATATCAGCAACAGGCACAATGGGCCAGCTTTTAAAACAGGCGCTGCGTATTCCGTTAATAATCAGAGAAGAGCAATCCTGGATCAAGAAATTCGTAGCCACACATCAACCTGATCTGATTATTTCAGACAATCGTTACGGCTTTTATCACCCTGATGTAAGAAGCATTCTCATCACACACCAGCTAAACCTGCAAGGTTTGCCTTTTTCATTTTCAGGCCGTTCAATTTTATATCACTTATTCAAGCGCTTTGATGAAATATGGGTGCCTGATTTTGAAAATCGTGATATTTCACTTGCAGGAAATTTGTCTGCCAATCCATACCACCATCTGAAGGTAAAATACATTGGTCCAATTTCAAGATTCGAGCAAGAAATCCATGGCGGAAAAAAATCACATGTATTGTTTGTGATTTCCGGACCGGAACCCCAGCGCAGCATCTTTGAAGAGATGGCGAGAAAAGTTGCCAGCAGACTGGATCAAAAATCTGTTATTGTAAGAGGCACCGGAGAAAAGACAAGGCATGAAAAAAAAGATAACCCGGAAATTCATGATTTGGCTGCCGGATCTGCTCTTCAGCAGCTTTTTTCAGATGCGGCGGTAGTAGTTTGCAGGCCCGGATACTCAACCATTATGGATTTAATGGCATTCCGTGTACCAGCGATTTTTATTCCTACAAGAGGACAGTCTGAACAGGAATATCTTGCAAATTATCTGAACCGCAAGATGGGATTTATGAGTCTGCCCGGCGATGTAAAAACTACAGATTTAGAAAACATAATAAGACAACACATACAAAGCCCGATTGAGGTTTTAAGAGAACCAACAACAAAAGGATTTGAGTGGTTAATCTGATCGAGAATCAGCCTGCCTGTAGGGAAAATGAAAAACATGTGCCTTCCCCTTCTGTGCTCTTTACATCAATGGTATGGTGATGTGCTTCAACAATATGTTTAACTATAGCCAAACCAAGGCCGGTACCACCATGCTCCCGACTTCTTCCCTTGTCAACCCTGTAAAAACGTTCAAAAATCCGAGGTAAATGGGTTTTAGAGATACCCATTCCATTGTCTTCGACATAAATCCTTACCTGATTGTTTGACTCCCTGAAACGTACAATGGTACTTCCGTCTGGCTTGCCATATTTTATACTGTTTACGATAAGGTTGGTAAAAACCTGCCTGATGAGGCCCTTATCTGCCATTACAAAAACCTTTTCATAAGATTTATCAAACTTCAGTGTTATCCTTTTGTCTCTGGACTTTATATCCTGAGCCTTAAACACATCAGAAACCAGCGCAACCAGATCAATTTTTTCAAGATACGGAAGAAGTTCACCTGACTCCATCTGAGAAATAACATCCAGATCTTCGACGATCGTAATCATTCTCTCCACGCTGCGTGATGCTCTTTCAAGATAATCCCGGTTGATAGACGGATCTTCCATGCCTCCATCGAGCAGCGTAAAAATGTATCCCTGTATATTAAAAATAGGTGTTTTCAATTCATGTGATACATTTCCGACAAACTCCTTGCGGTAGGTCTCCATCTTCTTGAGTTGTTCAATTTCCTTTCGCCTCTCTATGGCCCAGGTCATCATGTCCTGTCTGGCAGTTCGAAGAAAATCCTCGTCGAGAGAGACCTTGTCAATTGAAAAATTCGTGGTGCCGGATTTAGCTTCATCCATGAAGTCGTACAACTCCTTGATTCTTTCATAGATAAAAAACTTCATGGTAACAAAGAATACAATATAGGAAACTGAAATGGTGAGAACCACCGTAAGCAGCACTTCAGACCATGTTACACTACCATGTGAAAGAATATCGGCAAGGACATTTGCCAAACCCAATACTGAGCCAAGAATGATACTGGCCAGAATAGCGATATTGTTTGGAGTAAGCCTTTTCACGGCTTAAATATCGAACTTATATCCTACTCCCTTGATGGTTTTAATATAGTTCTCACCGATTTTCTCGCGTAACTTCCGAATGTGAACATCGATGGTGCGGTCTCCCACGATAACATCACCACCCCAGACCCTTTCAAGGATTTCCTCTCTCAAAAAAACTTTCCCGGGCTTTGAAACCAGCAATGCCAGAAGCTCAAACTCCTTCTTCGGAAGGGGAACCACCACTCCTGATTTCATGAGCTGAAATTTCTCCCTGT
>JBIIMV010000213.1:0-3947 GCA_044337805.1 Bacteroidia bacterium | reverse complement strand
CATCCCCGCCTGAGCATATCGAAGCACCTTCCCACTCCATACCGCTGCTTGACCGCTGAGATTGACAAAGCCGTCAATTAACTCTTTCTCCACAATATTCTTCAGTTGCTTTGAAATCCAGGTGAGGGGTTTAAGAATAAATCCTTCATAAAACTCATCCACATAATATTTGTGATACACCACCCTGTGAAGCGGCTTGAGCTTGGCATCTTCGGGCTCTGGCAACTCTTCATGGCTGACATACTTACTACGGGCGATAAAAAACATGATAGCAATCACAATCAGCGCTACGCCCATTAACGACCATTCAGTAAGGTGAGTAATTTCGGCAGGTAAAGCGCGTATTTCCGAATCTTCCATCACCGGACTCAAGTAATGATGAAGCCAGTGCGGAAGGTGAAACACCTCGGGAAATCCAATAAATCCGCCTATTACGGAAAGTAAAGCCAATACCACAAGCGGTATGGTCATGCTTCCCGGTGATTCGTGCAAATGCTCCTTCTGATGATGGGTGCCTCTGAATTTTCCGAAGAAGGTGAGAAACAAAAGTCGGAACATATAAAAGGTGGTGAGCGCAGACACTATCATGCCGGTTAACCAGAGACCTTTGTCACGGGCATATACATTGGCAAGTATTTCATCTTTAGAAAAGAAACCTGCAAATGGAGGTATACCTGCAATTGCAATGGTGCCAATCAAAAAGGTCATCCATGTTTTGGGAAGGTGTGACTTTAATCCTCCCATATTACGAATATCCTGCTCTCCGCTCATGGCATGAATCACACTGCCTGCTCCAAGGAATAGCAGTGCTTTAAAAAATGCATGGGTAATCACATGAAAGACTGCAGCGGTATAAGCTCCGACTCCCAGGGCAAGAAACATGAGCCCCAGTTGAGAAACGGTTGAATAGGCCAGCACTTTTTTAATATCGTTTTGGGCCAAACCAATGGTGGCTGCAAGCAGCGCTGTAATGACGCCCGTGTAGGCGACCAGCACTTGCGCATCGGGAGCAAGTGTATAAATAATATTCGCTCTGGCCACCATGTATATACCGGCTGTGACCATTGTAGCAGCATGGATCAGCGCCGACACAGGCGTAGGTCCGGCCATTGCATCCGGCAGCCATGTGTAAAGTGGAATCTGAGCACTTTTTCCCATGGCACCAATGAACAGACAAATAGCAATGGCCACCATAACAGGATCGTTTGATGTGGCATGTGAAGCCTGTGCAAAAACACCCTGAGAACCGGAATACTCAAGTGTACCAAACTGAATGAAAATAAGAAAAATCCCAACGAGGAATCCAAGATCCCCAATACGATTCATCACGAAGGCTTTACGCGCTGCCGCATTGTAAGAAGGATTTTTAAACCAAAAACCTATCAACAGATAAGAACACAAACCAACGCCTTCCCAACCTACAAACATGACCAGGAAGTTAGATCCCATAACCAGCATGAGCATGAAAAAAACAAATAGATTCAGGTAGCTGAAAAATTTGTTGTGCCCCTGGTCATCGTGCATGTAGCCGGTAGAATAAACATGAATTAGAAAACCAACCCCGGTAATAACAAGCAGAAAAAGAGAAGATAGTGGGTCAACAAGAAGCGAGAGGTCAATGTCCCACTTGCCCGCTCCAAACCAGTCAAGAAGCTTTTGCTGAAAAGATGGCGCTGAACCGCCGGCAAGCTGAACAAACAGAAGCAGCGATACAATAAAAGACAGAAGCACGCTCCCTGAAGCAATCATACCGGCAGTGCCCTTGCTAAGGTTCTTTCCGGTGAGACCCAGAATGGCAAATCCGATAAGCGGAAAGAGCGGAATAAGTATCAATAAATTCTCCATGTTCTTACCACTTTAATTGTTTGAGTTTATCGGAATCAATGCTCTGTGTGTTGCGATATATCATAACCAGTATCGAAAGACCGATAGCCACCTCAGCGGCAGCAACTGCCATGATAAAGAACACAAATACCTGAGCAGATGGATCATTGCGGTAGGCAGAAAATGCCACCAGCATAAGATTCACAGCATTCAGCATAAGTTCTATTGACATGAACATCACGATGATGTTGCGGCGATAAATGACTCCTAATACTCCTATGGAAAAGAGTATAGAGCTCAGCAGCAAATACGAGCTGATGGGCACCTGATTGATCGAGTTGATGGCATCCATTATTTCAATTCATTTTTTCCGAGCATCACTGCGCCTACCATGGCAGCAAGAAATAACACGGAGGATACTTCAAAAGGTAGAAGATACTGTTTGAACAATACCTGTCCGAGGTTTTCGATAAGACCGGTCTCTGCGCTACGAGGCCCCTCAAGCACCAATGTATCGGCTTTTTTGATTCCGGCTGTAAGAGCCAACAAGAATACTCCACCGGCGATAACGGCGGCAAAGCGGGAAACATTACTCGTCTGCGGCTCTGCATCCTTATTCAGGTTCAGAAGCATGATCACGTAAAGAAAGAGCACCATAATGGCTCCGGCATATACAATGACGTGCACGGCAGCAAGAAACTGCGCATTCAGCAAAATGTAATGTCCGGCTATGCTGAAGAAGGTAATGATGAGGTACAAGACACTGTGTACCGCGTTCTTTGAAAACACTACCATCAGCGCACTCAGAACCGAGAGAAATGACAGAAAGTAAAATAGATACTGGGTCATGGGTTGGCTGCCTAAATTAAAAATTTGTCACTTGTTGTGTGCGAAATGTCTGTCGCTCTTGAAAGTAGCCACATCAGGGGTTTGCCGTTTGCTAACATCCACGCGCTGTTCAGTCTTTTCAACCAAAACATCTTTCCCGTAAATAAAACTTCCGCGCTGATAGGTAGCAGGAACGAGTCTGTCGGTAAGGAAAATCGCTTCTTTCGGACAAGCCTCTTCACATAATCCGCAAAAAATACAACGCAGCATGTTGATTTCGTATACCTCTGCATATTTTTCTTCGCGGTAAAGACCTTCTTGTCCCTTTTTCCTTTCTCCTGCAGTCATGGTAATGGCCTCAGCCGGACAAGCAACAGCGCATAGACCGCATGCGGTACAGCGTTCTGCGCCTTTCTCATCACGCTTCAACACGTGCATGCCTCTGTAAACAGGAGCAATTTCACGATCTTCCTTAGGCCAATCGATGGTGGCCTTTTTCCTGAAGAAATGTTTAATGGTGGTCCCGAGTCCACCTACCACGGCAGGCAAATACATCTTTTCGGTAAAGCTCATTTCTTTCTTTACCACCACCTTGCTTCGGTTAGTGAGTGATTTCATATCAGACAATGTCAAACAATACCAGCAATCCGGTAATGAGAATATTGAGAATAGACAATGGGATGAAAATTTTCCAGCCCAGATTCATCAACTGATCGTAGCGGAATCTGGGGATGGTCCAGCGTATCCACATGAAAAAGAAGATGAAGAAAAATATCTTGGCAAACATCACCACCACACCAAGAATGGCAAGTGTATTGGGAGAGTCTGCAAAAGAATCCATGCCGGGGAAATTATATCCACCAAAATAAAGTGTACTGATAATGGCCGAGGAAACAAACATGTTTACGTATTCCGCAAAAAGGAAGAATCCAAGCTTCATCGAGCTGTATTCGGTATGATAACCACCTACCAGTTCTGTTTCGCATTCAGGAAGGTCAAACGGAGTCCTGTTACATTCAGCAAAGGCACAGGTGAGAAAGATAATGAAGCCAAGTGGCTGATAAATGATGTTCCAGTGAATACCATGCTGCATCTCTGCGATCTTTCCAAGACTCACGGTGCCAGTGATCATTACCAGTGCAATGATGGAAAGACCCATGGCAATTTCATAACTGATCATTTGAGCTGAAGCTCTGAGTGCTCCGAGCAGGGAATACTTGTTATTGGATGCCCAGCCTCCTATCATGATGCCGTACACCCCAATAGAAACAACACCGAACACATAAAGAATGCCG
>JBIIMV010000212.1:0-3967 GCA_044337805.1 Bacteroidia bacterium | reverse complement strand
GCTTCCGGTAATGGTGTATTCATCGTCGGACCAGATGAGCGGTGTGTTTTGACCGGCAGTCATGGTGCGGGTTCTGGTGCTGCTCCAGGTATGGAAGGTTCCATCGGTGCGGGTAATCTTCATATTCGTGGCATTGATGGTCCATGAATATTGTCCGGAGCTGTTTAGTCCGTTGTTGGTTACGGTGCGGGTACCCTCTATTTTATTGTCGTTTCGGTAAAAATTATCGAAGGTGCTGGTGCGCACGGAACCGATGTCGAAGTATCTGCCGGTGTAGGTTACCATGATTTTGCCTCTTCTGTAGCGTCCGTCGTTGCAAAGGCAGTTGGTTGTACCAAAGTCAATGGTAAGAGAGCGCGGTGAGCTAATGGTGTCGTGGGTTACAGTGGCGCACTGGCTCAGCAGTTCATAGGCAGAATTGCTGCCATCGGTACGCATAGAGAAGTTGTTTCCAAGTTTAGCAGCATTGTCTGCGATGTTGGAAGTCTCATCAGAAATGCCTTCTGCCTGTTCGTTATCGCCTGAGGTAGCAGTATCTTCGAGAGCCTCCTTTTCATCTTTGCGGCAGGAGGTGAAGATTAAACTTGCGGCAAGAAACATTGCCATTGTTTTTAAGATGGTTTTCATTGTGTTGTTTTTTATGAACGTTTATTGTTCGGTTACGCTTCTATGACCATGCCAAAGGTAAGAGGTTTAATCGGGGGGGGGATTTTTTTTTGCAAGATTGAGCTTCGAAAGAAGAAGACTCTTTCAATGATTTAGCAAAGGTTATGGACGGTAATATGATGTTAACAATTGCCCGTTAACAAAAACATAAAAGATAAGACAGGGAAAAAAAAGGAATAATAGTGTTTTCATCAATTTACGAAAAATTAAGATTATGGAAGTACATGAAAGAAGAAAAGTAGACCTGGTGGTGATTTCAGATGTGCATTTAGGCACCATGGGCTGCCATGCTATGGAACTATTGCGCTATCTTAAAACGGTAGCGCCACGCCGTTTGGTTCTGAACGGAGATATCGTAGATGGCTGGCAATTCAGCAAGCGATACTGGCCGGCCTCTCACATGCTGGTATTGCGACACATTATCGGTTTAATTGCCGCCGGCACAGAGGTGTATTATCTGACCGGGAACCACGATGAGGTGTTGAGAAAATTTTCCGGATTTAGTCTTGGCAGTTTTATTATTGAAGACAAGGTAATATTTGATATTAACGGTAAAAAAGTGTGGATTTTTCATGGTGATGTGTTCGATGTTACGATGCAACATTCCAAGTGGCTGGCCAGGCTTGGCGGAAAAGGTTATGATTATCTAATTCTGATCAATCGTTTTGTAAACTACGTATCAGAGAAGTTGGGCAGGGGAAAAATTTCGATCTCCAAAAGAATAAAGAATGGGGTAAAATCAGCTGTGAAGTTTGTCAATGATTTCGAGCAACTCGCAGTTGATCTGGCAGAAGAACACGGATATGATTATGTGGTGTGCGGACATATCCATCAGCCGGAGATTAAGGTAATAAAGGGTTCAGCTCATCAGAAAGAGATTACCTATTTAAATTCCGGCGACTGGGTGGAAAATCTGACTTGCCTGGAATACCATCAAAATACCTGGTCGGTGTATCGTTACGCAGAGGATTCTGTTGCGAATGCTGTACAGATTAGAAATCATGAGCACAAAGAGGTAAGCACCAAATACATATTCAACAATCTGGTGAGTGAATTAAAACTAAAGCGGGCATGAAAATTCTTTACGCAATACAGGGAACAGGGAACGGACATGCTGCCCGTGCTCTCGATCTTGTTCCGGCCTTTTTGCGCGAGGCTGAAACAGATGTATTGATTTCAGGTTCGGAACATGAAATCAGTTTTCCATTTGATATCAAACATCGTTTTCACGGTATGGGATTCGTTTTTGGCAGTAGAGGTGGAGTTGATTTAATGAAAACATGGAAGATGGCAGATTCATCGCTTTTTTTCAGTGAATGCACATCCTTCGATGTGCAGCAATATGATCTGATTATTTCTGATTTTGAACCGGTATCTTCCTGGGCCTGTCGCCTAGCCGCTAAACCCTGTATCTCATTAAGTCATCAGGCTGCAGTTGTAGACCCTGCCTCGCCCAAGGTAAATCGTTTCGATCCTATTGGCAGATTAGTTTTAAACAATTATGCTCCTTCAAGTCTTAGGTTGGGCTTTCACTTCAAACAATGGAGTCCGAATATTTTTCTGCCCATCATAGGAAAGGATGTTCGGGCGCTGAAGCCTTCAAGAGGAAAACACATTACGGTATATCTGCCTGCCTACGATGACCATTTTCTCTCTACCATTTTCAACAAAATCAAAGGTGTGGAGTGGGAAGTGTTTAGTAAGCGCGCTCATGCAGAAAGGATTGAGGGTAACGTAACTTTAAAAAGGGTAAACCGGGCAGATTATCTCAGAAGTTTGGAATCATGCGCAGGATTGTTGTGCGGTGCAGGATTTGAGGCCCCGGCCGAGGCTATGTTTCTTGGTAAGAAACTCATGGTGAGTCCGATGCGCAATCAGCTAGAGCAACATCTTAATGCTATTGCCGCTGATGAAATGGGTGCCTCTGTCATCAACAAAATCAGTAATGGAAATATCAGTAAGTTGTGGGAATGGATTCGTAATGCACCGGCTTTGAACCATCAATTTCTTGACCAAACCGAGGAGGTGGTAAAGACGGTGATTCAGAAGGGGCTGGAGCACCAAAAAATTTTTACGGAGAGAGATTATCCACACAACCCATTCTTTCCATTGTTTAGAAGAATGTCGGGTAAAAAACAGCTTGTAGCACCTGTAACCGAATATGAATGGTCGCAGGGTAAATTTTAGCCCATGACAACCCCAGTTAAACCGGTTCGCAGTTACCCTACAGGGTATATTTTCTGCCTTGATTTTCTTTCTGCAAATACTCAATCAAGGGTTTGAAGTATTCTACCATCGCTTTTGCACTTAGCTCACTGCCGGTTTTGTCTTTCAGCATCTGTCTCCAGTCTGCACTGGCTCCGGGCTTCATGATGCTTCCGATAAAATCCCCCACCTGCTTGTTTCCGTAGTAGTTGGTGGCGTGGGGATCCTGCTTGAGAATGTTCCCGGCAATATGGTCGTGTATCTGAAACAACAATACATACGACAGGGCATAGTCGTAATACTGCGCCGCATCATCGTTGATATGTGTTTTGGTGGCGGCATCGCAGAACTCCTCGCCTCTGTTTGCAGGTGGTTCTATTCCCTGGTAGCGTTTCACCAGCTCCCACCATTTCGCATTGAATTGTTCAGCAGGAAGATTTTCTGCGTAAAGGGCATGTTCAAACTCACTCATGACTCCGGCCGAGAATGGAATAAACACCACAAAGTTCAATGCTTCTTTCAGGAGCTGCTTGTTCATGTCAATCTTCGCATCTGCCTTTACCAAATTCAATCCTGCCAAAAAGGGTTGCTGCATGGCGGCAAATCCCATGAGGCTGCCAAGTGCCTCGTGATAAGCTCTGTTGGCGCCTTCTCTGAGCAGGTAGGGAACTTCAGGATTGCTGTACATCATATAGTAATAAATGTGTCCGAGCTCATGGTGTGAGGTCTCATACCATTCTGCATTTGGTATCACACTCATCAGCGAGCGCACATCTTTGTCAATATCCATGTGCCATGCGGAGGCATGGTTGTTCTTTTTGTAGGCGGCCTCTTTGGGGGCAGGATATAAATCACTTTTTTCCCAGAAGCTTGCAGGAAGCTCAGGAAAACCCATGCTCACATAAAACCGTTCTCCCTGCTTTACAATCCACTCCTGATCTTTGGTTCTGATCACGCTGTCGATGTTAAATCCTTCCACACTTACCATCTCGCTCCAGTCTTGTCCCCATCGGTTGCTAAGCCAGTGCGCAGGTATGTAATCCGGCACTTCCTTAACACCATATTTCCTTGCAAGTTCGTAACGTGTCCAGGTATG
>JBIIMV010000211.1:0-3977 GCA_044337805.1 Bacteroidia bacterium | reverse complement strand
TTATCTCCAAATGCCCAAAAACAAAAAAGATTGGCAAGAATAAAACAGCATACAATAACAACAGCTAGATTGCTGTATTTTAATAACCTTGTCTCTCTGGCGGTGAGTGTTTCACTTGTACCGCAGTTTAATATGTTCAATAATATTCTCATGTTGAGATTAACCGAATGGGATATGGGTTTAATTTTTTCGTTGATGAAAGTGCAGCTTGCTTCTCTTAGTGGTTGAGAGTTTTCATTTCTTTTTCGATTTGTTGTTTTGAAATACCTGTTTTTTTCTTGTTTCCGATCTGACTCCCACTATTCTTCCACGCTTTCACGCTTCGTTCAAGGTCAGCCTGTTTGTAATCATTCACGATTAAACACGGATAATCCGCAATTCATTCTTGTTGAAATGCTGTCCGTCTTGCATGTGCGCTGTCTATGGCCAACACGGTTAAGGCGCTGCTCAATGTAAAGGCCTTAATTTTTGATGATGCTGGTTGCTCTTATCTTTTCTCTGTTTTTCACAATGAGATAATAGGTTCCGGCATTCCAATGCCTCGTCTCGATGAGCATTTCGTGTTTCGCTTCTGATATTTTTATGCTTTGGGGCATGGTGACAAATCTTCCTCTCTCATCACAGATATACCAGTCAACTGATTGTGCAGTGGAACTTTTTAAAACAATTTTTGCTGCATCTGTTACCGGGTTGGGTTGTACCTGTATGCTGAGTTCGTTTTCTGATTTTTGTCCTGCTTGTATTCCGGCAAATACACTTGCGGTGTCGGTAATGACCGTGCTGAACACTCCTGCCCCCTGCGTAGATACAACCAGCATTCCATCGCTTCTGCGGTAATCCATCATGCTCACCACCACGCGTCCAATCTCGTCGGTTGCAATCTGCGACCATACAGTGGAGGTTCCGTTAAGTTTTCCGGTGGCAAACAGGCCTACGCTTGTCCCAAGTAAATACAGGGTTCCGCCTGCAGGTGGGTGAACCACGGTGAGCCAGCGCAGAGATGGGCCATTGCCCGCTCCTCCGGTGGTGGCTTCCAGGTTGCCTGCTCCTTTGGTCCAGGTGCTTCCTCCGTTTTCGCTGTAAAAAAGGGAGTAAACGTTGTAGTTCGAAAATATCACAAAGATTTTGTCTCCGTCGTCAGGGTCAACAGCAACACAGTTTACGTTTGTGCCTGAGGGAAAAATGCCCTGACTTCCGGTTCCTGTGATGTTTTGTGGAACAGGGGTTCCGGTGTGTGCATTGTCAATTTTGTAAACCTTTTGGTTATCGGTGCCATAAACCAGTCGGTTGGGCGGATTATTCATCGATACGGCAAGGGAGGATATTCTAACATTAAAGAAGGGTACTGAATCGGGCCACTGCACCCAGTTTGTGGAAATGGAATCTTCTGTGTTGTTGAAGGGAACCGCGCTAAGATCATCATTCCTCCAGAGGTATTTTCCGCCTGCAAGGTAAATGCGGTCGTTATCGTTCGGATCCATGACGAAGGGATTGATGAACTGATACCTTTTTCCACCAATGGGGTCTATGCGCGCATACGAAAGGGTGTTCCCGGCAGCGTCGAGTTGTGCCTTCCACATTTTTCCGTTCTGTATGGAATGGTAATAGGTGCTTTTGCCGTCTGCAATGGCGCAGTAGGAGCCATCACCATTTCTGACTCTCACCCAGGGGGTCTGCACATTGCTGTTGTTCGTGAGCCATGTCCCATTGTCCTGTGAACCGCTGACAAGGGTTTCGTCTCCCGGTGTACCATGATCCAATGTTACGGTATACCATTGTGTGGTGATATAGCCTTTATTCAACTCTACCCATTCAACGGTATCTGCCAAGCAATTGTCTGTTCGGTAAACGCCTCCGTCGGAGCCACTGAAAAGCACCGATGGATTTGTGGTGTCGAAGAACAATTCATGCTGGTCGGGATGGTGGTTTTCATATATCTCAAAACGTGGCAATCTGGTGTTTTCCTTGTATCCTCCGATAAACCTGTTTGTCGTTGGGTCTGCGAATCCGTTGGTGCTTCGGAATAAATTTGTTCCTCCAATAATCACCACATTTTCATCGTCCGGCTTTACCGCCACAATGAGGTCGTATGAGCCCTGACAGTTAAATTTATCAAAGGGGCCGCCGGTGGTTGGTAAGCTTCCTGAGAGGTCTTCCCATATCCCTCCTGCACCATCGCCGTTTCCGCTGACATAGGTGTATTTCCAGAGGCTGTTCCATTCGACATCTCCCAGAAAATTGGTGTCGGGCGTTCCAAAGCCGGGGGTGTTCCCCAGAAAGTACACCACGTTCTCGTTCGAGGGTGCAATGCCCGATACGATGCGGTTGTATGTCGTCGGAAAGTTGGGCGGTAATATGTTGGTCCAGTTGATGCCATCGGCGCTTCTCCATATTCCTTTTCCGCTGCCTTCGCTGTCGAGGGTGGCATACAGCACTCCTGATGGTGATAGGTCTATATGTGTATAAAAGCTCTGTGTTCCTGAGGTGTTTCCTCTTGCAATGGTCCATGAATTCCCGCCGTTTACGCTCTTGAAGATAACGCCGTAGCAGGCGGCATAAACAACATCGGCTGTATCGGTATGGTCTGTTATTACTCTGTACACCACTTCCCACTCACTGTCGAAAATCACGGTCGAAGAGTGTGTGGAAGGCAGTAAATTCCACGTGAGGCCATTGTCGGTTGATTTGTATAGCCCGTTTCCTGCATAGAAAGCGCCCGGCTCGGAAGCGCTTGTATAGGGGTCGCCTGATCCGTAATACCAGGTGTTCGTTTTTCCGGCTCTCTTGTCCTGTGCAATGGTGGTAATACCATGGTATTCGCTCTTCGGTGTTACTATGGACCAACTGTTGCCGGCATCTGTGCTGCGGTAAAGTCCTCCTGAGTTTGAGCCTGCCATCATGACCTGTGGGTCGGAAATGTCTCTGGCGAAGGCTCTGGTGATTCCTCCTACATTCCAGGGGCCGCGCTGTTTCCAAATCAGCGACGATGCTCTGGTGTTGCCGCCGTCGTTTGGCAAGGTGCGGGCAAAGGCAAGCTCTTTTTCTCTGATGTGCTTCGGCAATTCGCCTGTCGATGGGTCTGCAAGCATTTTGCGGTCAAATTCCTTGCGTTGTTCTGGGTCATCATTTTCGCTTTGCGCAAAGGTGGCATGCATGCTCACGAACGGCAGGATGAGGATGAACAGGGAAACAATCTGCGCTGATGTGAGGAAGGGCAGGAATGAATGCTGATGGAGCTTTTTCGATTTCATGTGGATGGAAACTCTTGGGTCAGAGGCCGCGCAGCATACTGAATATTCGCGCAACAGCCGGACATACAAATGTATTATTTAAAGATAAGTCAATGATTTGCACCATTCTTCTTCTGTTGGTATGCGGATAGTCTCTGCACGCCGAAGGCCGATGCTCATAAACAGAACAGTAAAGGTCGGTACCCAGAAATGGACATGGGGCGGCGTTCATGATGTAGGATTCTCCATCGTGCCGCAGGTATTTGTCAATCACGGTCGAGGGTTTTTGTCTGAGTGCTTTTGAAAGCCGGTCAATATCACGCTCGGTCACCATCGGACTGGTGGTCTTGCAGCAATGGGCACATGTCAGACATTCCATTTCACTGAATACCGCTTCGTGTGCATCTGAGAACCTCTGGTCCAGATCGGCCGGTGGCTTACGCTTTGTTTTTGTGGCCCATTCCTTGTTTTTTGGGTAGTCTTGTACAGCTGATTTAAGTTCATTTGCCTGACTATCAGGCATATCATTTAGGTGCCGCGCGTTTTCGGGTATTTCCTTCACCGGGAAAATTTTAGCCAAATTAACGCGTTATTGTTGAAAACCTAATTTTGCAGACCTCAAATTCAAAAAATGAGTTTGCTATTTTGGTGCCTTCAATAAAAATCAGGGGATGAGAAAAGTCCGGCATATTCTTCTGGCAGCTGCGCTCTGTATGTTCTCCTTCGGGGAGGGCAACAACAGATGCA
>JBIIMV010000293.1:0-3140 GCA_044337805.1 Bacteroidia bacterium | reverse complement strand
TTACGCCCATCCTGATTCTTGCGCTCTTCTCGGTTATCTTCCATAAACCCGATAGGTTTCGTCCTCTTGATGCGCTGCTTGGTGTGGTCGCGCTTCCTATGCACTCCAGCCATCTTGTTTTCATTGTTCTGCTGCTTATGCTCGTCTTGCTCGCTCTGCCTTTTCCTTTTCTGCGTTTCAGGCTCAAACAAAATAAGTCTATTCTATTCTCTCTTATCCTGCTCGCCTCTCTGGGCTTGTTGCTTGGAATGTTTATGAATAAAAGAGGTGGCGGTGCATTTGAGTTCTCAAGAGGCGGACACATGTTCGCCATCGCGAGACTATGCGGCAGTGGCATTCTTAAAGATTTCCTCGCCGAAAAATGTAAGTCTTCTTCGAAACCTTACTCGCTCTGTGCCAGGGCCCATTCTCTGCCTGAAAAGTCTGATGTTTTTCTTTGGAACGACTCAGTTTATTATGATAAAGATTGTCTGAAGGCCGGCGGATGGGGGCTTTGCTGGGAGAAACGCAGGGCTGAATACAAGGCCATCTTCATGGAAATCCTGACTTCTTATCCTTATAACCTGCGCTTTGCCGACCATGCCGTTCAAAATTCAATGGAGCAATTGCTGACTTTCCGTGTTGACCCTGTCTTTGCTGATCCGGAACGCATGCCTTACGAGTTTTATCTGAATCGTTTTCTTCCCCGCGATCTGGCTCTGGCAAAGGCAAGCACGCATTGGCAGGGGATGGTATTCTATGAAAGACTGAGCCTGTTCCAGAATATCCTGCTGGCCCTTTGCATTCCTGCTCTTCTTTTTGTATTACTGCTAAAAAGAAATAGGATGCCTCAAAACTTCTCCATGATGTTGGCTTTGCTCTTCCTTTTTCTACTGTCTAATGCCTTTATCTGCGGGGCTTTTAGTGATGTGGTGCCTCGCTATCAGGGGCGTATTGTATGGCTCGTCCCGCTCTTTGCCATCCTTTCGGTTTCAAGCATGGCTCTTGGTAAAAAGCAGCGCCGATTTTTTGGATGAGGTAATTTGCTTAATTTAGCCGGTCAATACGATGCGGCTCTGTTGGAATTTTTAAAGCTTCTTGATTCAGACCCTAAAAATCCTGAATACAACATGCTCGCCGGTCAGTGCTACCTCGATGGTGGATGGGAAAAATGCAAGGCTCTTCCCCTGCTTGAAATCGCTGCTTCTGAACCTTCTTTCGATAAGGCGGTGTTATTCTCTCTCGCCCGTGCACAGGCTTATTGCGGCAAACACAGTGAGGCCATTGATTCTTATGGTAAATTGCTGGCTCTGCCTTCTTTACCGGCAGGATTATCAAAAGCAGATATTGAACATCGTATCCAATGGAGTAAGAATGCGATGGACCTGATGAAAAAGCCTGTTAAAGTGGCTTTTGAAAATCTCGGTCCTGCCATTAACTCTCCTTTCGCTGACTATAATCCTTTCGTCTCACATCACGAAGACTTTCTCATTTTTAACTCCCGCCGTCCCGATGGGTCTTCACAGAAGTCTAATGGGGATTATACCTCAAATGTCTTTATCTCCATGGTGAAAGAAGGTAAGTGGCAAAAGGCTGAAAGTATCGGTGATATCGTGAACACTGACGGTGAGGAAGAAGTTGTTGGGCTCTGTGCCGACGGCAATCCTCTGCTTTTTCGTTTCGAAAATGCAAAGGGTCAGGGTGATATTTTTATCGGACCAAAATTTGAAAATCAGTTCCTTGAACCTTATAAACTAAATGAAAATATCAATTCTCCCGCGATTGAAAACGGGGCTTCTATCTCTCCGGATGGGAAAATGCTCTACTTCGCAAGCAATCGTGAAGGGGGGCTGGGTGGTTTTGATATTTACCGATCCCAGATTCTTCCCAATGGCGAATGGGGGGAGCCTTTCAACCTGGGTCCATCTGTAAACACCCCCTTGGATGAAGATTATCCCACCATCTCCTTCGATGGACAAACGCTTTACTTCTCCTCGAAAGGTCATAACAGCATGGGGGAGTTTGATATTTTTAAGTCTCAGCTTCTTGAAGATGGAATCAATTTTGGTCCTTCATTGAATGTTGGTCATCCCGTTAATACCGCTGCTGACGATAAAAATCTTTGTATGAATGAGAAAGGTCGCTACGGCTACCTTAGTACCATTCGAAAAGATTCACAGGGCGACCTGGATATTTATCGTGTCATCTTTAAAGAAGTTGAAGCTGAACTTACGATTGTCAAAGGGGTTGTAAAAGCGGCCAATCCCGCCACCAAACTACCGCCTGTTACCATTGAGGTTATCGATGGGAAATCCAATGATACCTACGGACAATACAAGGCAAATCCCATCAGTGGAAAATATGTGATGATTTTACCGCCGGGTAACTATTACCTCCAGGTTGATGCACCGGGATTTAAAAGTTACTCGGAAAATATCTCTGTGCTCGACAAGGCCAGCTATGTGCCTTCTGTTGACAAAGATATAATCCTGCAAACCAAGTAAATATGTTTGACTTGTCAGTCACCAATTTCCTGATGGTGCTGACCATCGCTTGCTCTGTTTACGCGATCTCTAATCGTCACTTCTTTTACAAGGCTCGTTTTCTTCCTCTTGTGATGGATAAATCATCGCAATGGTACCGTTTCATCTCTTACGCGTTGATTCATGCCGATTATCTTCATCTGGCGGTTAACATGTTCGTGCTGTATTCTTTCGGCAATTTCACCGAAGATGTCTTTGGTCTTGCTTTTGAACAAAAGGGAAAAATCTATTTTTTTCTGATGTACGCTCTGGCCGCAGTCACAAGTGTCATCCCTGCCTATGAAAGGCATAAGAGAAATGCCGGATACTCCGCAGTGGGAGCCTCAGGCGCTGTATCGGCTGTTGTGTTCTCTTCCATTCTCTTTAACCCGAACTCGGGTATGGGTATCCTCTTTCTTCCTTTTTTCCTTCCTGCCTGGCTCTTTGGTCTGATATACCTTATCTATTCCTGGTACATGGCTCAAAAAGGTGATTCCCTGATTGGACATGATGCTCACTTTTTCGGGGCTCTTTTTGGTATTGGCTTTACCTTGCTCCTGAGGCCCGAACTCGCTTTTACTTTTCTTCAACGGATAAATCTCTTCAATTGAACAAGGCTGTATTTCTCGATAGAGATGG
>JBIIMV010000209.1:0-3995 GCA_044337805.1 Bacteroidia bacterium | reverse complement strand
TTCCCATGCGGAAAATCGGAAATTTCCTCACCCTCTTCAACGTAACATAATCAACCTTGGATTTAATAAGCAAATACCGCTCCTTGTCTCGTCTTGCCTGAACAAGATAATTCTTCCATTCAGCCTTATCCCTGATATCGAAGGTTGCCGCTAAACATGCTGCAAGGCTGTCAACATTGGAATAGAAAATTTTGTCTGTCACAGGATCAGACATCACATCCATTCTTAATTCAAAAATCGGCACAGAAGTGGCAAGTAAACTTCCGTCAGAGGAATAGATATTGCCGCGCATAGGCTCTATGGCAAAAGGACGGAAATTCCTCTGTCTGTCGACCTCCTTCCAGTGTGCTCCTTCTCCTATCTGAATTTTCCCAACTTTAAAAAGAACCGCAAACGAAAAAATACATACCAGAATATACATCAGATAAACCCGCCAGAGTAAATCTTTCTTATTCCCGGCCTCGCCTGATTCAGTCTTTTTCATTTTCTGCGGGACTTTGAGATTCGACAATTATTTTTCCGGGAGGTGCTGTTGCCTCTGTGAGATTCAAACCCTTTTCCTTGCTGATTCTTGAAATTTCAGATTGCCTTCCAAGGAACATCAGGCGGCTTTTTGAAGTAATATATTCTGACCGAAGCTCTTTCAGCTCTTCTGAATACTTGTTTATCTTCCTGATATTCTTCTCAGCATAATAACTGTTTGCTATGTAAATGATACCAATGAATGAAAGAAAAAAGACAAACGGGGCCTGCCGCCAGCTATATTCTCTCGCAAGAAAATTTCCCGAAAGAATATCACCAATGGCACGGAAAAATCCGCGCTCAGCAATACCTGCCTTTATTCTTTTCCCAGCATTCATTGATTCATAGACAGTTTAACGGCCACCCGCATTTTTGCGCTACGTGACCGCGGATTCCTCGATTGTTCCTCTTCGTCCGGAATGAGCGGCTTTCTTGTCAAGGGCTCAAGTGGCCTGATGACATTGCCAAAAAAATCCTGCTCCACACGACCTTCAAAATTTCCTGTTGAGAAAAAATTCTTTACGAGTCTGTCTTCTCCTGAATGATAGGAGATAACAACGAAACGTGCGTCGGTATTTAATAAGGAACTGCCTTCAAGTAACAACGATTTTAAATCATCAATTTCATGATTCACTTCCATGCGTATAGCCTGAAATACGCGGCTCAAGAATTTGTTCCTGTGAGGCGGTGGAACGACAGGCGAAAGCAAAGCAATTAACTCTCCCGTTGTGCGAATCTCTGCAACTTCTCTTTGTTTGAGAATGAGTTTTGCGATGTAGGAGGCTTCACGCAAATCTCCGTTAAGCTTGAAAATCGAAGTAAGCTGCTCCTTAGAGTAAGTATTAACAAGTTCAAGTGCGGATATGCCGGATTTACGATCCATCCTCATATCTAATGGTCCATCTTCCCTTATAGAAAATCCTCTTTCTGCTTCATCAAATTGATGAGAGGAAACCCCAAGGTCGGCGAGTATCCCGTCAACTTTCTGAACGCCGTAAAAGGCAAGATAATTTTTTAGAAACCTGAAATTTTGCGGAATAAAAGTGAAAGACGGATGCTGGGGTAAATGGTCCTTTACATCGGGGTCGCGGTCAAAAGAAAAGAGCCTGCCATCAATTATTTGATTGATAATAAGTGCAGAATGTGTCCCACCGCCAAATGTGGCATCAACATAAATGCCCTCAGGTTTTACCTGTAAAGCCTCTACCGCTTTGTGAGCGAATACTGCCTCATGATATTTGGTCATCGTTGCCTGCATCATTTATTCCACCCATTACTTCTTCAGCCAAGTCGGAGAAACTACCGGCATCGTCACCAAGCATCCTTTCATATTTATCCTTTGCCCACAACTCAATACGGTTGGAATAAGCAAATAGAACGGCATCCTTATCTATTCCGGCATAATCAAGCAAAGACTTGGGCACGAGAATGCGACTGTTTAAATCCATCGAAAGCTCGGTTGCACCATTATTGAATTTCCTGATGAAATCACGATTGCGTTTCACAAAAAGATTCAATCTGGAAATCCTTGAAGCAATCTTCTTCCACTCATTCAGAGGGAAAAGATTCAAATGCGACTCGAAACCCCGGTTTACAACAAAGGTTTCGTTGGCATCCGGACTAATCTGCTTCTTTAGAGAAACAGGAATAATCAAACGCCCCTTAGGGTCAAGCTTGCATTCGTATTCGCCAATAAATGAATTCAAAATCCGGATTTAGCAATGAGAACTTGATTTGCTCATCACCCCGTAAAAATAAAAAAGATATCTCCACAAAAAACCACAAAAAACCACCATTGTTGAAAAATCAATAATTAACTAAAAATCAATTAATTAAAATCCAAAAGGTTTCTTAAAATTTTTCCTCAGGCGCCAAAATTAGAATCAAAATATAAAATTAAACAGTCTAAAGGACATAAAGTGGAGAAAAGTGGAGAATAAAGCATGGCTATTAAATGGTGGGCAAATCATAAATAAAAAAAACGGCATCGGAGCAGTACCGATGCCGTTTTAAAGCTTGAGCATTTAGAATATTAATATTCCCAAAGATCGTGTTCGAAAACGAATATGTCTTCTTTTATTTTGTCTGCCTCCAGAAGGGCATCTAAACTACTCTTGTATTCGCTGATTTTGCGCTCGTAAACATTGCTTTCTTTGTAGATATAGCTTGAAAATTTTCGTTTCCAGAATATATCGTCAAAAGTTCGTCTCTCAGCATCATTTGAGCGATTGAATACTTCGTTGTTGGCGAAAATCACCCGGGCTTCAGGGAAATAAATCCAAAACATAGTTTCTCTTCTTTTTTCACCATTCACCTCCGTTTCATACACAGGTGCAAGACCAATAATTCTTACATCCATCACGCTTCGTTGGCGATCAAAAAACCAGTCTTCCTTAACCTTAAAGCCAATTACATCCGAGGTGTTAAATACTCTTGGTGTAACCCTCATGACCTGCTCTCCGGTGGCGGGATCGTCAACATAATTCGTGTCCATTTTGTTGTAATTGCCTTCCAGCTGTGCTTTTGACAGCGGGTTAAGAAATTCTCCTTCCGCTCCACCTAGGATGTGCTCATAGGCTTGTAAGCTGCCATCCTTGGTGATACTGTTCCAAATTAACTGCATGAGGCTGGTTCTTCCAGGAGTGGCTTCCTTTGGAAAATAAAGGTCATGATTCAGTTTTTCTTTCAAATCAATGTATCTCCAGACGCGCTTTGACCACATGACGTCTGCTTCACGCAGATGTGCATAAGGCACTACTTTCTTTTCTATGGTATGTTCCTTGACGTACACCCCGTCCAATATATTGGACTGTGCGAAAATAGATCCTCCCCATACCAAAAGGAAGAAAAGCATAAAGGGTTTTTGAACAAGGTTCTTCATCATACAGATATAACGCAGATTAACCCGAAATCTTGAGTACAAATGGATCAAGAGTTCTCACTGTGCCATCAGGCATTCTAACCTTCACATCTTCAAAGGTAACGCGGCTATTGGGTTTAAGTTTGTTTATCAAACTTGTCTGGTCAGCTGTGAAGTTATAACCTGTAGCAGGTTTTTGAACGGTTTCACCACCAACAGATGCAACAAGTGTGAAAGATGAAACTGTAACGCGTAAATCGAAGTCAAATCCTTCCATCACAGCGGCAATACCACCGGAAGCACTAAGTAGAGCCTTTGATACCGCATCTCCTGATTTTTTACCGGCTACTCTGGCAACAGGATTTGGAAGCGCTTTTACACGAAACTTCACATTTCCCTGAAGCGGCTTAGTGGAACTACCTTGTTTTATGCTAACCCCAACCGTTGCTTCTTTTGTTCCGGGGGAACAACGCGCAATATAACTTCCCTTCTTGGTCGGATCAGGGCTAAGGGTACATCCCGAAGGATTTGGTACCACATTTTCAGCTGCATATCCCGGAACGGAAATTTCAACGGGATTGTCAACACCAATGTAGAACACATTCATTTTTGT
>JBIIMV010000353.1:0-2796 GCA_044337805.1 Bacteroidia bacterium | reverse complement strand
GTGCCGAAGAGATTGCCGCTATGAAAGGCACCCCAACAGAGCCCGGCAGGAACAGTCCCTTTCGTGACCGCAGCATTGAGGAAAATCTGCGGCTTTTTGAAGGCATGAAAAATGGTGATTTCGAGGAAGGGAGCAAGGTTTTGAGAGCAAAAATTGATATGGCATCACCCAATATGCATCTACGGGATCCTTTTTTATACCGAATAAAGAACGCCCCACATCACCGTACAGGAGACAAGTGGAAAATCTATCCCATGTATGACTTTGCACACGGGCAGAGCGATTCCATTGAGCATATAACGCATTCAATCTGTACCTTGGAATTCGAGGTTCACAGGCCCTTATACGACTGGCTGATTCGGGAACTGGAAATTTTTCCAAGCCGACAGTTTGAGTTTGCCCGCCTAAGCCTCAACTATACCGTTACAAGCAAGCGCAAGCTGCTTAAGCTGGTGCGGGATAAACATGTAAGTGGATGGGATGACCCGCGCATGCCTACGCTGAGCGGAATGCGCAGAAGGGGTTATACTCCGGAGAGTATCAGAGCTTTTTGCGAACGCATCGGTGTGGCCAGGCGAGAAAATATCGTTGACATGGGCTTGCTTGAATTCTGTGTCCGTGAGGATCTGAATAGCAGAGCGCATCGGCGGATGGTTGTCACCGACCCACTGAAGGTGATCATCAGCAATATGGAGGAAGGCAAGGTTGAATGGCTCAGCGGAGAAAACAACCCTGAGACTGAAGGTGGCGAAGGCACACGCAGCATTCCTTTCACAAAAGAAATCTACATAGAGCGTGAAGACTTTATGGAGAACCCGCCGAAGAAATTTTTCAGACTCTTTCCCGGAGCCATGGTAAGGCTTAAGCACGCCTTCATCATTCGTTGCGATGAAGTTGAGAAAAACGCACAGGGCGAAATTATTGCCCTGCACTGCAGCTATATTCCGGAAAGCCGCAGCGGACAGGATAAGAGTGGACTTTCGGTAAAAGGAACTTTACACTGGGTAAGCATCAGCCATGCCCTGAAAGTTGAACTTCGCCTATACGACAGGCTTTTCAAAGTTGAAGACCCCGGCGGAACTGAGGGCGAACTTGAAACCTTGCTGAATGCGGGCAGTCTGAATGTTATTGAGGCATACGCAGAGCCGGACGTTGGTATTTCAGGGCAAATGAAACACCTGCAATTTTTGCGAAAAGGTTACTTCATTGAAGATCCCGACAGTGGTGCAGAAAAGAAAATTTTTAACCGAACCGTTACCCTGAAAGACGGTTGGGCCGGTGACCAGAAAAAATGATGGAAACAGAAGAACATTGGGTTGAAGTGCATGGCATCAGGATTTATGCCTATCACGGTTGTTTGCCCGAAGAGACCACCATTGGAGCTGAATTCTTTGTTGATGTTTCCGTTCTGACCGATTTCACCACAGGCATGAAAGAAGACCGCCTGGATGGAACCCTGGACTACGTAAGTCTTACACGTTGTGTAGAAGAGGAAATGAGCATCCCTTCAAAACTCATTGAGCATGCTGCAGATCGCATTATTCAACGTGTCGAAGCCATAGACCCGCACGCCCGGGAAATCAGGGTAAAGGTTATTAAACCCAAAGCCCCCGTTCATGCCGATATTGGCGGAGTTTCGGTTTCATTGCGCAAAGTTTACAGAAACAAAAAATAAGTTACCTTTGTCGCCCTTAGGGTCCTGTGGCCGAGTGGCTAGGCAGAGGTCTGCAAAACCTTGTACAGCGGTTCGAATCCGCTCGGGACCTCGAAAAAGCCCCCCTTCAGGGGCTTTTTTTATTTTCAAACAAACGGAAAGTCCTTTTTAAAGGGACTTTCCATCATAAATCAGGTCCGAAATAGAACAAAAAGGTTGCTATACCGCCACTATGACATAAGCTGCACTACAGAAAAGAAAACAGGTAATTGCAGGAAAACCCCAAAACAGTTTCAGGGAAAATCGACATTGGTGCAGGCAGCTTAACAAATTTTGATGCATCGGGAACCGCGCTAAGTGTAATTTTCCAAAATCAAATCAGCACCTTGATTCAACTCAGTAATATCCGCAAAAGCTACACCACAGGCAAGCAGACTCTTGAGGTGCTAAAAAGTATAAACCTCAACATTCCCGAGGGCGACTTCGTCTCTATCATGGGATCATCAGGCTCAGGAAAATCAACGTTGCTCAATATTTTAGGGCTCCTTGATCACCATGATGAAGGCAGATACCTGCTCAATGGTTTAGAAATAAATAAGCTGAGTGCCGCCAAAGCAGCGCGATTGCGAAATAAATTTCTCGGATTTGTATTTCAAAGCTTCCATCTCATCTCCTATAAAAGTGCAGTAGAAAATGTTGCACTGCCACTTTATTATCAGGGCGTTTCAAGAAAAAAAAGAAATATGCAAGCCATGGAGCTGCTCGATCAAATGGGTTTGAAGAATTGGGCTGAACATTTGCCTTCAGAACTATCGGGTGGACAAAAACAGAGGGTTGCCATTGCACGAGCACTTATTACCCAACCCAAGGTGATACTCGCCGACGAACCCACCGGAGCGCTGGATTCCCAGACCTCCTCAGAGGTCATGAATATCTTCAAAGAAGTAAATGCAGGAGGCATCACCATTATCATAGTTACACACGAAGATGATATTTCAAGAATGACAAAGAGAATCATTCGATTAAAAGACGGCATCATCATTAACGAACAGTATGTGGAGCCGTGATACCTGGCAGGAGATTTTTGCCACACTAAGAAAAAACAAACTTCGCACCTTTCTCACCGCATTAAGTGTTGCATG